>JAFGWC010000068.1 GCA_016937695.1 Bacteroidales bacterium | reverse complement strand
TTCTTTACATATATATTTGTTTTAATTTATTTATTTATCATCTTCATAATAATATCAACATAACCACATCATTACAACCACATCAATTTATGCTCAAAAATACAAAAATTAAAAAATGTAAAAGTTATAATGTATAATAATAATAAAAAATAAATAAGAAGGAAAAGAAAATGACAGAAAAAGAAAATACTCTAATTGAAGAGGTAAAAAAAGTTATAAAATGGGAGGATGATTATGTTAGAAAAGAATTTGCTAAATATAAGGAAACACCAGATGAGATTTTAGAGCAATTATCAAAAGATAAAAACAGTTATGTTAGAAAAGAAGTGGCAGAAAATCCAAATACTCCAGGTGATATATTGGAATTATTATCTTTTGACATTGACAGTTATGTTAGAAAAGCTGTTGCCAAGAATAAGAACACTCCAGATAAAGCATTAACAAAATTAGTATCTGATGATAATGAGTGGGTTAGGTTGGCTGTATATGAAAATATAAAAACATATGAAAAAGAGGAAATAATTTTAGAAAGTCTAAAAAAGAGGGAAGTTAGAGAAGTTGAATATGATTTATCTGAAATACCAATTATTTAATTTAAAAAAGAAAGGGTCTAGAATATACCCTTTTCTTTTAGTAAGTCTTTAATAAATTCAGAGAAACCCAAATCATTTTCCTCAAGGTAAGAATCAAGTTTAGAGAATTGTTTTTCATTAAACCGAACTGCTTTCAAGAAAGTTTCTTTTTTAGATTTTCTTTTTCTATAACCAACTTGTCCGTATTCTTTTTTTGGAGTTTCCTCAACATGGTGTGTATCTTCTATAATTTTAGAAGGTTGTATATCTCTTTTAATATTTAATGTTCCTGTTTTCATTTTTAAAATCCTTTAATTTCATTAGATAAATCAATAAACACTTGATCTATCGAAGCATAAGCTGATTTAGAAAGAGAGTTTTGATTTCTCAATTCCTCAATTGATAAATTTTCATTTTCTACTGTTTGAAGTGCTTTTGAGTCTTTAATACCATTTAAAAATACTTCATCAAAAGAAACATCTGATTTAGATAATATATCTTCAAGAATCAATCTTGATTTTTCAAAGTCTTTATCATCTTTATATTTATTGATAATAAACATCACATTCTTTTTATATTTATATTTAGAAAGAATTGTATAAGTGCTATCAGTTGTTGCTTTAATTGATCTAAATCCAGTTGTTGTTGGGAATATAAATAAATCAATATTTATTTCATATAAACGTGCATCATCAAAACCACCAACATCAATAATCACAAAATCTTTTTTAGTGATGTTTAGAATAGTTTTCAAAGAATCAGTCTTTTTAACATTTATTGTTTCAGAAGTATTTATCTCTTCTGCATCTTGATAGAAGTCAAGATTAAAAATAATAGAGTTATCTAATTTAGATGCTAAATTATTTGCTATTGTTGATTTTCCAACTCCACCCTTAAAACCACATATTGCTATTGTCTTCATTTTTTTACCTTATTTAATATTTTGTATAACATTTTATCTAATGTTATATTTATTATAGCTTAAAATATTAAAAAAAAGTAAATTAAATAGTGTAAAATGTTAAAATATTAAAAAAAGGAGCAAATAATGAGTAATACATTACAAAATGAAACATATTCCTCTATAAACACAAAAGAAGATATAGAAATAATTGAACTAATATCAGCTCAATTTGTAATTAATGATTTTAGAATGGATAAGAAAGTTTTAATGTCAAAACTAATAGACACTTATATAGATATTGATTTTATATTTATTGTATATAAGAAATTCAAAGATATTGATTATTTATTTATTGAGAATAACATCAATATTATCAGCAGTTATTCTGATATAAAAAATTATGTTTTAAAATTAAATTCAATCATAAAGAATTATGAGGGAAATATAGAGAGAACACCATATTATGATAGAACAAGGTTATATGAGCATTATATATTGAGAAATGTATTTAATCATATATATAATAATTTAGAATTAAAGAAAGAAGATCATATATTTATCAAAAGAAAAGATTACTCAACTCTTGATAAAGTAATTCAATATTTAACAACTGATGAGAAGAAGAGTATTTATAAAAGTATATCAAATAAATTTTATACAAACATCATAAGTTGTATAAAAATATATTCAATAAAAAATTATTTCAAAATGTATTTAGACAAAGCATTAATAAGAGATAGAAAGAGTTATGAAGCTGAATATATCATATTCAATAAGAAAGAGTTTAAAGAGTATGTTAAAAACACATCATTAGATATTTTAACAAGTATAGAGAACAAATTAAATTAGTATTTACTTTCTATTTTAATTTGTTCTAACTCTTCATCATTTAAATCATAAATAGTTTTCATTTTTTCAAGTGGGAAGAATATAACTTTATTTGTATAGTTAAAAGTTTTAACAGTTTCAACTTTAGGGTATGTTATATTTCTTTCAATATAAGGTATTTCAAGTTCTGATAATAAATTCCCATATATTGCTTTTTTCTCTTTATCAACAAAATAGAGATAGATTGGCATATTGTAATGTTTAGATAACTCTTTATATTTGATATAAACATTATAAGTAATACCTGTATCATTATAATATCTTCTTGAAGTAATTGTCTTTACCTCCACTATTTGAATACCTTTCTGTTTATCAAATATCATAAAATCAAAAGGATGACTTTTATTATGTTTATTATTTAACTGTTCAAAATTAGTTTCATATATGATAGATCCTTGTTCTATCAATTTATTTTTAACTATCTCTTCACCTATTTTACCTTTATTTACTAATTCCATAAACTTCTTTGTTTCCATTTCATAATACCTTGTATTTTTAATTATTAAATTATACAAAATATTATTTACCTTTTTTTAATTTTTTATAACATCAAACATATTTTAACAAATATTATAAAATAATTCAAATATACTCGAGTTCAAATTAAAATAATCAATAGTTAAAAATATAAGTTTCTGATAATTCTTTTTTTAAAATTGATGAAATACAAGAAAACAATTTTTATATATCATTCTGCTTTATATTTTTAATGAATTATGATAGGTTTAA
>JAFGWC010000067.1 GCA_016937695.1 Bacteroidales bacterium | reverse complement strand
ATGTTGTTGCAACTAAAGCAATCAACATTAAACTTAGAATTTTTTTCATTAAAATTTTCTCCTTTCTTAAATTTCTAATTTAATTCATGACTAATTATCTGTTTCATTTCTTTCATAACACAATGCAATATTTTAATAAGAATTAACACAATATTAATAATTGGAAAAATAGTATTTGTAAAATTTTAATATTTTGTAAAATTTTAATTAAAATATTTTTACTACTAGTTTTTTCTCATGTTATAATTATATTGTAGAATTATAATTAGTTAGGATTTTTTATGTTAAAAAGAAAAATTATTATTATGGCTTTAGCTTGTATTTTAGCAGTTGAAATCCCTTTATCTTTATTTTATGTAAATAATATAACAAATATTGAAAAGAATCAGATTAAAAATACAGATACTATTTATATTAATTTTATTCAAGAAAATCTAAAGGATATCTTTCTTGAAGCAAAACAATTAGCTCTATATTGTTCTTCTGATTACAGAATAATTAACTATTTTAAAAAAGAGAACCTTTTAGATGAACATAGAAAGTTAGAAGCATTTACAGCTTATGAAATGCTAAGAAGATTTTTATCATCTAGTAAAATTGGTAGCTATGTAAATAAATTAATAGTATTTAATGAAGATAATCATTCTATTCAAGCTGATGCAAGGATTTCTGGCTCAATTATGGATGTATATAACATAAAGAAGAGTCCTATATGGAATATGGAGAAGAAGGTGTTCCATTTTTCAAAAGATATTACCTTTAATAACGATTGCGTTGCCATGTTATTGCCTTTTGATAATATGGAAGATACATATCTTTATATAGAATTATCAATGGATGTTTTTAATAAAACTCAAAATATAAATGCTCCAACTTTAAATTTTTCATTACTTGAAAATAATAATATTTATTTAGATAAAATATTTGACTACTCTTTTTTAGAAAAACAATTTACCTCAATGGGAAAAGTAAATTATTTTGATTCAAAAGTTGGAAAATTTAATTATAATGGAATTGAATATGATTATAATTATTATCCAGTTGTAAATACTAATTTTATATTATTATCAACAATAAATTATGAGTCTCTTGATGAAAGTTCACAAAAGGCAATCTATACAACAATATTAGTAAGTTTAACTGCTATAATAATTGCAATACTTTTAGTATTTGGACTCTCTTCTTTAATTACAAAAAGAGCTTATTTAATTATTAATCATATAAATAAAATTAAAAGAAAAGACTTTTCTGTAAATGAAGAAATTGCTAAAGGCAATGATGAATTTTCACAAATAGGGCAAACCTTGAATGAAATGGGTTTAGAAATTGAAGAATTATTAGAACAAACAAAAAAACATTATGAAAAAGAAAAGAAACAAGAGATAGCAATTTTACAAAAGCAAATTAATCCACATTTTCTATATAATACTTTAGAATCGATTTATTGGATGTCAAAGATACAGAAAGTTCCTGGGATATCAAAAATGACAAGATCACTATCTGATTTATTAAAGAATTTAGCAAAAGGGACTGATGAAAAAATAACACTTGAACAAGAGTTAAATTTATTAAATTCATATATACAAATTCAAAAAATAAGATATGTTGAGATGTTTGATTATATATGTGATATTCCAAAGGAATTTATGAGTTATAAAATCATGAAATTTACCCTTCAACCTTTGATTGAGAATTCAATATATCATGGTATTGAACCCAAAGGAGAATATGGGACAATAAAAGTCTATATTGATAAACAAGATAATATTTCTTATGAAATTGTAATTGAAGATGACGGAGTTGGAATAACTACAGAGAAACTCAATACTTTATTAGCAATTGATGAATCTGATCATAATCATAAAGGTCTTAATAGTATTGGTTTAAAAAATGTTAATGATAGAATTAAATTATATTATGGCAATGAATTCGGATTAAAAATAGAAAGTAAAGTTAATATTGGGACTAAAATTTTTATTAAACTACCAAAGGAAATATAATGTATAAAGTATTAATTGTTGATGATGAAGTATTAATTTTATCAGGAATAAAATATTTAATAGATTGGAAATCAATTGATTGTAATTTAATTGAAGTTGCAAATAATGGAGAACAAGCGCTTTCATTAATTGATGAATTTCATCCAGATATTGTAATTTCGGATATAAATATGCCAATTTTAAATGGCCTTGAATTATTAAAAAAGTGTAATGAATTATATCCCTTATCAACATTTATAATGTTAACATGTTTAGAAGAGTTTTCTTTAATTAAAGAAGCATTAAAATATAATGCTGTGGATTATCTCTTAAAATCTGAATTAAATTCCAAAAATTTAATACAAAGTATTGAAAAAGCAAAAGCAGAGTGTAAAATTAGGCAAAAATACTTTTCTCTTGACATGGAAGATTTAGAATCTAATGAAAAAGATAATAAAATTATAAAAAATATATTATCTAGAATAAATTTACCTCAAGAGATTAATCCAAAACAAATAAATTATTTATGTTCAAAAGATATATTAAATAATTATTTTATTGTTCAAATAAATATTGAATACCCTTTTTTTGAAGAAAATAATTCCTTCTCAAAAGAAGATTTTAAAAGAATATATGAATATCAAGGTGAATTAAATTTGCGATTAGCTAAAAGTTATTTTAGTAATCTTTATCAGGTTGAAGTTTCAAGACCAGCGCCTTATGCATATCTATATTTTTTTCATAATGTTAGTAAGGCTCGTTATGAAACGAATTTGCCAATTCTAATAAAAAAGATGAATTCAATTTCTAAAGATGTAACAGGTGTAAAAAGTTATGTGATATCAACAGCCTTGTATGAAAATTATAAACAAATTGAAGAATGTAAAAATGAACTTAGCTTGCTTAGGAATAGTTTTTTTAATATAGAGAAAAATATTATTGATATCACGAGTATAAAAAAGTATGAATATAAACCAATTATCTTCAACGCATATATTGATAGAATAAGTTCTGCTTTAAAAACAAAGAACATAAATGATTTTAGATACTATATGAATAAAATAAATTCTAAACTAATTGAGTATAATTATATAAGAGGGGAAGCTGTCGTCTTTTTAGATGAATTAATATCAAATGCTTTAGTTTATTTGAAAATAGAATTACCTAATGAAGTAGAATATCCTTTTCATCAAGATTTATTATCTTATATCCCAACAAAAAATGTGTTTTTAAAATTCTTTAATAATTTTAATAAAACTGTAGAACAAATATTACTCCCTTATCTTAAAGAAAAAGATAGTTATATTGAACAAGCTAAAAAATATATACATGAAAATATTACAAAAAGAATAATGCTCGATGATATAGCTAATGAGATTGGTGTATCATCTGGATATTTGTCTGCTACTTTCTCAAAGCAATGTGAAATTAGTATAAGTGAATATATTAATAAAGTAAAAGTTGATGAAGCAATAAAACTTATAAAACAAAAGCCCTATAAAATATATGAAATCTGTAATGAATTAGGCTTCGATAATTCCTATTATTTCTCTAGAGTCTTTAAGAAAAATACAGGAAAAACATTAAGTGCATTCATGAATTCAATAAAATATGAATAAGGGAAAAAAATGACAAATATTATAAATTATGTAGTTAAACAGTTAAAATCTGAAGATTTAAATGCTTTATCCTTTTATAAGGATAATTTT
>JAFGWC010000066.1 GCA_016937695.1 Bacteroidales bacterium | reverse complement strand
AAAGCTACAAGGTTTTACATACGATTGCAGGATTTTTTTTGATAATAACAATTATACATTATAAACTGTACATTGTAAATTGAAAAAGCAGCTTGATTATTACCAAACTGCTTTTTAATAATTATATATGTGTTAAAATATTTATACTTTATTTTCCGCAGTAACTATTTCCATGCCTTTTTTAATAGCACTTTCGTTCATAGGAATTAATTTGTGATGCCTTTCGGGAAGAGATTTTTTTAAACCTTTTAGCACATTTTCAATTTCTACAATAGGTTTTAATTTTAAATAAGCACCTAAAACAAGCATATTAAAAGTTTTTGCCGATCCCATTGTTGCAGCTTCTTTAGCCGCTTCAACTAAATGGATATTAATATCTTTTCTTGTAGGTGGTTTTGTAATTCCATTATTATCATACAACAATAAACCACCCGGCTTAACCGAATTTTCGAATTTATCTAAAGATTGTTGATTAAGAATAATAGCAGTATCAAATTTGTTAAGAATAGGCGAATTAATACGCTCATCGCTTAAAATAACGGTAACATTTGCAGTACCACCTCTCATTTCAGGTCCATAAGAAGGCATCCAGCTAACTTCTTGGTTTTGCATAATACCGGAATATGCTAAAATTTTGCCCATTGATAGAACTCCTTGTCCACCGAAACCGGCTATAATAATTTCTTCAGTCATATTTTTATATTTTTATATTGTTTAAAAAGATAGAGAAAATAAGTTTAAAGAATTTCACTTCAATAATTATAACATTTTATCCACAAAAAATCGGATAGTGTTTTTTATATAAACTTTTATCTTTCTCCTTTTGTCTTTTATCTTTACAAAACTACTCGTCTTTAATATCGCCCATTGGATAATAAGGAAACATATTTTCAACCATCCAGTTATTTGAATCAACAGGTGTCATTTTCCATCCTGAATTACAGTTAGAAACTATTTCCACAAAAGATAGTCCCTTATTAAGCTTTTGATTTTCAAATGCTTTACGAATAGCTTTTTTTGCTTTTCTAACAGCTCCCGGAGTATGAACAGCTTGTCTGGTAACATAGCAAGTTCCGGGTAAATGAGCTACTAATTCAGTAATTTTAATAGGATGTCCCATCATGGCAGCATTTCTACCATAAGGTGTGGTAGATGATTTCATTCCCGGTAAAGTTGTTGGTGCCATTTGTCCACCTGTCATACCATAAATACCGTTATTTATAAAGATAATAACAATATTTTCGCCTCTGTTACAAGCATGAATAGTTTCGGCAGTACCAATTGCAGCTAAGTCGCCATCACCTTGATATGTAAAAACAAATTTATTGGGATAAACTCTTTTTAAACCGGTAGCAACAGCAGGTGCTCTGCCATGAGCAGCTTGTTGCATATCAATATTCATGAAATCATAAGCTAAAACAGAGCATCCAACCGGAGCAATACCAATAGTTTGATCTTGTATACCCATTTCTTCAACAACTTCCATAGTAATTCTGTGAGCAACACCGTGACCACAACCCGGGCAATATGATAAAACATTGTCTGTTAAACATGAAGTTTTTTCAAAAACAATATTTTCGGGTTTAATAATATCTTCAATTTTTATTGTATCTTCCATAATTACTTTCCTATTAATTTTTGTTCTAATGCATTTAAAACTTCATCAGGTGAAGGAATCATACCACCAAATCTACCGTAATGTTCAACCGGAACTTTACCTTCAACAGCTAGTCTAACATCTTCAACCATTTGTCCGGCGCTCATTTCAACAGTTAAAATTCCTTTAACATTATTAGCAGATTCTTTAATAACTTGAGATGGAAAAGGCCATAGAGTAATTGGTCTGATAAGACCGATATTAATTCCTTTTTCTTTACCTAACTGAATTACTTTTTGACAAATTCTTGCGCTCATACCATATGCTACAAGCATGTAATCAGCATTTTCGCAATTTATTTTTTCGTATCTAATTTCATTTTCTTCAATTTTTTTATATTTAGCTTGAAGATGAAAATTATGTTTTTCTTGTCTTTCAGATTGAAGCTCAAGAGAAGTTAGAATATTTCTTTCTTTGTTTGGAGATTTACCAATTGTAGCCCAATCGCCATATTTTTGAGCAACTTCTTCATCAGTAAGTCTTTCCTTTTGCTCCGGCAAATATACTTTTTCCATCATTTGACCAATTGCGCCATCAGATAAAATTAAGGCAGGATTTCTATATTTGAACGCTAATTCAAAGGATAAATCGACAAAATCAGCCATTTCCTGAACAGAAGCAGGAGCTAAAACTATTAACCTGTAATCGCCATGTCCACCACCTTTTGTAGCTTGGAAATAATCTGCTTGTCCGGGTTGAATTGTACCTAAACCAGGTCCTCCTCTTTGCACATTAACAATAAGACAAGGAATTTCAGAACCGGCAAGATATGAAATACCTTCAGTCATTAAACTAATGCCGGGGCTTGAAGAAGATGTCATAGATTTTTTGCCGCCACCAGCAGCACCATGTACCATGTGTATAGAGGCTATTTCACTTTCAGCTTGTAATACTACCATTCCGGTTGTTTTATAAGGCTCTTCTGCTGTAAGATATTCCATAACTTCAGATTGAGGTGTAATAGGATATCCATAATATGCATCAACACCACAACGAATAGCAGCTTCAGCAATAGCTTCATTACCTTTCATTAATCGTAACTCTTTCATTATTTTCAATGTTTTTATGTTTTTAATATTGCTATGCTTCCACAGCACTTTTTTGTGGTTTTAATCTGTAAACAGTTATAACAGAATCAGGACAAACCATTGCGCAATTCATACAACCAGTGCAAGAATCAGGATTTTCCATATAGGAGTAATTATATCCTTTACCATTCACTTCTTTTGCTAAAAGCAAAACACTAGTTGGACAAGCAACAACGCAAAGATCGCAACCTTTACATTTTTCTGTATCAATTACAACTGCTCCTCTTACTTTTGCCATAATTTTTATTTGTTTTAATTATAAATTGTAATTTATCTACCTCCAAAAGTAACAATTTATTATTAATTTGAAAGTATTACTTATACATTTTTTTGTTAAAAATACTAAAATATGTAAAATTCAAATAATTTATATTCTGCAATTTATCCAAAATTTAGATTGAATTTTTTTAGTCTGTACTCAAGGTCTGCAAATTGCTCTTTAGCAGTTTGCGAAACGCAAGCTCTAAGACCTTCTGTTCTTTCGCTTCCTGTTATATCAAGAGATATTGCACTTATTCCGTAATATAATAAATTTTCAAGCAACTCGGCGCCTGTCATTCCCGGATATGAGAATGTAAAATAGAATCCATCGGCTAAAGGTTCGTCCATATCTCTATCATAAACAATTTTAAATCCGTTTTCAATAAACAGTTTTTTCATTACCTTAGCTCTTTCTGCATAAATTTTTACAGTTTGAAGAAAATCGAACTTGCCTTCGTTTGCTGCTTTTAACATAGCAGCTAAACCATATTGCGCTGTATGTGTAACTCCTGAAGATAAAGCATATAGAGCACCATAAATCATTGAATATCCAAATCCATCTGAACTGAAATATCTTTTTAAATCCGGATATTTTCTTTTGAACAGTGTATTTGAAATAGCCATTGTTCCAACACGTTGTCCTGCATAACTAAAAGCTTTAGAGCTAGATATCAGATAAATAAAATTATTAGTATATTTTGCAACAGTTGGTTGAAATGGAGCTTCTCCTGGTTTTGAATAATCTTTTCTAAAATCCATACCAAAATATGCAAGATCTTCTATTACAATCACATCATATTTATTAGCTAATTCGCCAATTATTTGTAATTCATTATCGTTAAAGCAAATCCAAGCAGGATTGTTTGGGTTTGAATACAAAATACTTGAAACTGTTCCTTGTTTTAAATATGATTCTAATTTATCTTTTAATTTGTCGCCTCTGTAATTATAAACATCAAACGATTCAAATTCATGTCCTAAAACTCTGCATTGTTGCTTTTGAACTGGAAATCCGGGATCGATAAATAAAGTTCCTTTTTTAGTTCTGTCTGTTCTGTTTGCTACTAAAAAAGCGGCCATTGAGCCTTGCATAGAGCCAACTGTTGGAATACAGCCTTCTTCATTAACATCAATATCGAGATATAATTTAATAAAACGGGACAATTCGCGTTTTAAATCTGCAACACCTTCAATCATTGGATATTTTGATGCAACGCCTTTTTTTAAAGCTTCAATTTCTGCATTAATACCAATTTCTGGTGGTGCAATTCCCGGAACCCCCATTTCCATACGAATAAATTTTTCGCCTGTTTCTGCTTCTATTTTATTTACAATTTTAACAATTTCACGAATTGTTGCATTTCCAACTTTTTCTAGGCCGGCTTCTTTTATTTTATTATTTACAATTTCAAAATTTATTGGTGTTTCTTTATTTATCATATACAATATTTATTAGAATTTAAACAAAAAAGCCCCATAATATTGGGGCTTTTAAAAATTTATTCTTTTTCTTTAATAATTTCTTCTTTTTTAGCTAAATATTTGTCTAAAAAGTTAAGGATTTTTTCGTTTGAAATAATTTCATTTTCTTTTTTTCTGAAACCATGTCCTTCGTCATCAAAAACTACATATTCAACAATAGCTCCATTGCTTTTAGCAGCTTCAACGAGTTCATCAGATTCAATTTTTAAAACTCTTGGGTCGTTTGCACCTTGTAAAACCATCATAGGTTTTGTTATATTTTTTGCATGAAATAACGGTGATATTTCATAAAGATATGCAGAATCTGTATCAGGATTTCCTAATTCTTTATAAAGAGCTTGACGATAATCTTCCCACCAAGGCGGAATATTTTTAAGTGTTCTAAGCCAATTAGTTACGCCAAAAATATTTACTCCAACTGCAAATTCTTCAGGTGTAAATGCTAATGCTGCTGCAACCATATATCCGCCATACGAACCTCCTAAAATACCAACTTTTGAAGTGTCAACCCAACCAATTGAAGCGAAATATTGTTTTGCATAAATACAATCTTTAAGATCTGCATCGCCGTGTTTCATATCATCTGCTTCTTCAAAAGTTTTTCCGTATCCTGAGCTTCCTCTGTTATTAACAGCTAAAACTGCATATCCGTGATTTACTAAGAACTGAATTTGCGAGTTAAAATATCCCAAGCCTGATTGTCCGCCCGGACCTCCATGTATGTATAACAAAGCAGGAACTTTATTGTCTTTTGATGCATTTATAGGTTTATATAAAATTGCAGGAATTTCTAATCCATCAAATGATTTATATCTGATAACTTCAGCATTAACTAAATCATTTTTGTCAATTTCAGGATTCATTGTATTGGTGAGTTGTTTGTACTCGCCGGTTTCAAAATCATAGAAATATAAATTGCTGGTAGAATTTGATGCAGAAAGATAAAAAGTCATATATTTTTCTGATTTTGAGATATTTACAGAAGCAATACTTGCTGCTTCAAATTCAGGAAATTTTATTTCTTTGTTGTTTTTATCAAAAATCTTAATTTCGGTTTTTGCATCTTTATTAATTCCTACAATATAATATTTTGAATTAAACGAATGATAAGCATAATCTACATCCCAATTATCGGAAAATACTTTTTCTGATTCGCCTGTTTCAATATTATATTTCATAATATACATAAACTCGCTGTCTTTGTCTGTTTTGTAGTATAAAAATTTATTATCATCGCTAAATTCAATTGGTCTGAAATTAATATTTCCTTGGTGTTCCGAAAGTAATTTCATTTCTTTTGTATCTTTATTGTAAAGGTACATATTTGAATTTTGCTTGATAATAGTTTTACTGAAAGCCATATATTTTCTATCGTTAGAAACAGCGCCTAAATTAAATCCTCCTTCGTTTTCAAAAATTAATTTGGGCTCAAAAGTTTCAATATTCATTTCATAAACATCCATAAATTTAGGATTTCTTTTGTTTGAGCCGAATATAAAAGCTTTTTGATCGTGATACCAAGTATAAAAAGAAGCTCTCGACATAGAATCGGGTGTTAAATCTTTCAGGTTTCCATCTTCTTGTCTTAAAAAAATATGGAAAATTTCATCGCCTTCGTTATCAGATTCAACTATTATTCTATTATCATTAGGAAAAAAAGCACTTGTATAAATTGCAGATTTTTCTGAGTTAGTAATTTGTTCTATTTTTCCGGTTTCAACATCTGCAACAAATGCATTGTAAATTCCAGATTGATTACTTGTGAATAAAATCTTCTTTTCATCAAATGAAAAAGAGCTTCCGAATGCTTTTGTGTTTTCCATAAATTGCTTTATGGTGTAGGTTTTAACTTCTCTTTTTGGTTCAGTTTGATTACAAGACCAAACAAAAAAAGCAATTGCTAAAAAAGTTAAGATTTGTTTCATTTGTTTATTTTTTAGTTAATTTAAGTTGCAAATGTAATTGCCTCGAAATAAATTATGCAAAAATAAATTTTTAAGGCAATTTCATGATATTTTATTTTTGTTTATACAAATATAGTTAAATGTTTTAATTATTCTTAACCGTCATTATTGAAGATTTTAATTTAAAATTTTATTAAAATCCATAATTTACTGATGTACAAAACAAAAAAACGCCGTAAAAAATTTAAACGGCGTTTTTATATTTATTAATTATTCTAAGTCATGAAAAACTAAACCGCTTCTCAATTTTGGTTCAAACCAAGTAACTTTAGGCGGCATAATAAGGTTATTATCAGCAATATCCATAAGTTGATCCATTGTAACAGGAAAAAGAGCAAAAGCTGCTTTCATTTCGCCATTATCAACTCTTTTTTGTAATTCACCAAGTCCTCTAATGCCCCCAACAAAATCAATTCTTTCAGATCTTCTTAAATCTTTTATATCTAAAATTGGCTCTAAAACTTCGTTTGTTAAAATTGTAACATCAAGTACTCCAATTGGATCATTTTCTTTATAAGTGTCGTCTTTTGCTTTTAAAGAATACCATTTTCCGCCGATATACATTGCAAAGTTATGTAAACAACAAGGTTTGTATTTAGCACCTTTTTCTGTTATATCAAAACTTTTTTCAAGTTTTTTAATAAATTCAGTTTCTGATAAACCGTTAAGGTCTTTAACAACTCTGTTGTAATCGATAATTGTTAATTGGCTGGCCGGAAAAATCACACTTAAAAAGAAATTATATTCTTCGTTTCCTGTATGATTTGGATTATTTTTCTTTCTTTCATTTCCAACTAAAGCAGCAGCGGCAGTTCTATGATGTCCATCTGCAACATACTGATATTTAACCTCTTCGGTAAATATTTTTTGAATTGCATTTATGTAATTTTCATCATTTATAATCCAAAAATGATGACCAAAATCGTCTTCAGTAGTAAAATCGTATTCAGGATTAGCTTTTATAACACTGTTTACAATTTCATCAATTTTTTTATTATCACGATAAGTAAAAAAAACAGGTTCTGCGTTTACGTTTGTATTTCTAACGTGATTCATTCTGTCTTCTTCTTTGTCAGGCCTTGTTAATTCGTGTTTTTTTATTATATTGTTCATATAATCTTCAACACCTGAGCAGCCAACAAGTCCATATTGGGTTTTACCTCTCATGGTTTGTGCGTAAATGTAATAAAACGGTTTTTCGTCTTTAATAAACATTCCATCTGAAATGAGTTTTTGCAGATTTGATTTTGCTTTATCGTAAACAATTTGAGAATGTAAATCAACATTTACATCTAAATCAACTTCGGGTTTAACTACGTGTAAAAAAGAATAAGGATTTCCTTTCACCTCAATTCTTGCTTCGTCAGAATTTAATACATCATAAGGTCGAGAAGCTACTTTGTTCACATTTTCTTTTTTGGGTCTGTACCCTTTGAACGGTCTAAATATTGACATCTTTTTAGAAATTAGTAATTAGTGTATTAGTAATTAGTGTATTAGTAACTAGTGTATTAGTAATTTAAATTGGCAAAAATATACAAATTACTAATATACTTAATGACTAATAAACCAATATACTGAAAAATTTATTTATTTACCTGAAAAGTTTTATCTCCTTTTTTAAAGAAATTTATTATTTGTTGAGCTGCGGCAATACCTGAATTAATATTAGCTTCAGAAGTTTGAGCTCCCATTTTTTTAGTCGTAAATAAAAATCTGCCGCTAAAGTTTTGTTCAAAATCGGTTTTACAATCAGGAGCAATATCAGAAAGATAAGAAAAATTCTTTTTTTCAGCCATTATTTTCAATAATTCTGATTCGTTAATAACTTCTTTTCTAGCAGTATTAACTAAAACAGCATTTTCCGGCATTAGTGATAATAAATCGTAATTTATTGAGTTCTTAGTTTTCTCATTAGCAGGTATATGCAATGAAATATACTGACATTTACTGTAAAGTTTTTCAACTGATTTAACAGCTTTAACTTTATCTTTTTTAATTGATTTTTTCTTAACGAATGGATCAAAAGCATATACTTTCATTCCAAATCCTTTGGCAATTTTAGCTACATATTTTCCAACATTACCATATGCATGAATTCCAAGAGTTTTACCTCTAAGCTCTGTTCCAGAATTTCCATCAAACCCATTTCTGGCTTGATAAACCATCATTCCTAATGCAAGTTCTGCAACGGCATTTGAATTTTGCCCGGGCGTGTTCATTACAACTATATTTTTATCGCTAGAAGCTTGTAAATCAACATTATCGTAACCAGCTCCGGCTCTAACAACAATTTCTAATTTATTAGCAGCATCTATTACTTCTTTTGTAATTTTATCGCTTCGGATAATGATTGCATTAACATTTTCGGCAGCTTTAATAAGTTCATCTGCACTTTGATATTTTTCTAGAAGTAAAAACTCATATCCTGCACTTTCAACAAGTTTTTTTATATTATCAACAGCCTGTTTTGCAAAAGGTTTTTCTGTGGCAACTAATATTTTTTTCATTTGTCTATTATTTATATTTAACTGATTATCTTTGACTTAAGCTTATATTAAAGATTGAAAACTTTTTTATTCAAATGAAATATACATATTAAAGTCATGTTTTTATTAATGATTGTCTTATCTGTTTATTTCCTTCAGATAATTAGCAATTAGAAATAATAAATACAACTAATTAGCTAATTACCAATAAGATAATATGAAAAATATTATTTATTCATTTTTTCAAACTCTTGCATTGCTTCAACTAAAGCTGCAACACTTTCGAGAGGCAAAGAATTATATGTTGAAGCTCTAAAGCCGCCAACAGAGCGATGTCCTTTAATTCCAATCATTCCTTTTTGTGTAGCAAAATCAAGAAAATCTTTGTCTTTATCTTTATATTGTTCGCTCATTACAAAGCAAATATTCATTATAGAACGACTTTCTTTTTCAACTGTACCAACAAAAAATGGATTTCTATCAATTTCGTTATATAATAAATCTGCTTTCTCTACAGCTCTTTTATGCATTCCATCAACTCCTCCATTTTCTTTCATCCATAATAATGTTTGATAAGCAGAATATATTGGAATTACAGGTGGTGTATTAAACATAGAACCCTTATCAACATGAGTTTTATAGTTTAGCATTGTTGGAATTGGTCTCTCAACTTTGCCTAAAATATCATCTTTAACAATAACGAAAGTAACTCCTGCAGGAGCAAGATTTTTTTGAGCTCCACCATAAATCATATCATATTTAGAAACATCAACTTTTCTACTAAAAATATCAGAAGACATATCAGCAATTAATGGAACACCAAAATCGAAATCTTCTTTAAATTCGGTTCCGTAAATTGTGTTATTTGTTGTAATATGCACATAATCAGCATCTTTATCAATAGAAATGTTTTTTGGAAGATGGAAAAAATCATCAGCTTTTATTTCTTGAACATCACCAAAAAGTTTAGCTTCCTTAAGAGCATTTGAAGCCCAGGTTCCTGTATTAATATATGCTGCTTTTTTCTTCAAAAAATTATAAGGAATCATTGCAAACTGCATGCTTGCTCCGCCTCCAAGAAAAATCACAGAATATCCTTCTGGTATTTCTAATAATTCTTTAAATAAATCCTGAGCATCTAATACAACTTTATCAAACTCTTTACTTCTATGAGAAATTGACGCAAGTGAAATACCTGTTCCTGCGAAATTTTTTAGTGCTTTTATAGTTTCTTCAATAACAACATCCGGAAGAATTGACGGACCAGCATAAAAATTATGTTTTTTCATGAGTTTATTTTTTTAATATTTTAATATCCTAAAAGGAAAAACTTAATAAAATAATCAATAAATTTTTAATTATAATTTGATATAAATATATGCAAATTTGCAAATAAATTTTAAATAAATTCTAATATTTAGTAATGATTTATATCATAATGACCTTATTGTCTTATATAAACTACAATTTGTATTTGTTCTATTTCAATAAAAAAACAAGTCGTAATAAATTCATATCAGTAAAAATAAATTAAAAAAATATTAAAATAATTTTGATATTAAAATTAAAGGATTAACTTTGCACTTCAAAGTACTTTTAATGATATTTATATGAATGAAAATAAAAAGCATATAGAAGATATTGCAGAAATAAGAAATTTGATGGAAAAATCATCAAAATTTATTTCGTTAAGTGGCTTGTCAGGAATATTAGCAGGAGTTTTTGCTTTAATTGGTTCTATTACAAGTTATTGGTATATAAATATTTCTTATCCAAAACTTTCTAATCCAATATTTTTAAAATCGTTATCGATAGAAAACGAGAGTAAAATATTATTAATTCTGCTTGCATTTTTGATTTTTATATTAGCTTTTGGAACGGCTGTTTATTTTACAACAAAAAACAGGAAAAACAAAAGTTCTAAACTTTGGAATTACAGCTCGAAAAAAGTAGTTGGTAATTTATTTATTCCGCTTAGCATTGGCGCTATTTTTATAAGCTACTTAATATTAAATAATTACTGCGAATTAATTGTTCCTTCATCTTTAATTTTTTATGGATTATCGTTAATAAATGCCGGACATTTTACTTTTAGCGATATTAAATATCTTGGTTTATTAGAATTAATAACCGGTTGTTTTTCATTAATATTTATTGATTACTATTTGCTTTTTTGGTCTATCGGATTTGGAGCTTTACACATAATATATGGAATATTAATGTATATTAAATATGAGCGTAAATGAGTATTATTTTAAATTTAAATAAAAACTTTGAAAATAGGATAAGACTTGGAATTATGTCGGTTTTAGTTGTAAACGACTGGGTTGATTTTAATACACTTAAAGAAATATTAGAAGTAACTGATGGAAATTTAGCCAGTCATATAAGTTCTTTAGAAAGCAATAAATACATCGAAACTAAAAAACAATTTGTTGGCAAAAAACCAAAAACCAGTTATAGAGCTACTTTTTATGGAAGAGAAGAATTTCAAAAACATATTGATGCGCTCGAAGATATTATAAATAAACAAATAAATATTAAATAATTGTAAATGAGTAAATTATAAATTTTAAAACAATCTAAAATTTTTTTTATCACATCACTTTGTAATTCAAAGTTCTTTCAAAAATATTATGAAGCGAATTTTCGACATCTTTTTTTCATCAATTGCCTTAGCAATATTTTTATTGCCTTCGGCTATAATATTTTTTATAATAATTGTTTTTTACAAACATCCGGTTTTATTTCTTCAATATAGAATTGGGAAAAATAAAAAACCTTTTAAAATATTTAAGTTTCAAACATTAGTTGATGAAAAAGCAACAAAACTAGGTACGTTTTTACGAAAAACAGGATTAGACGAAACACCTCAATTTATTAATGTTTTTAAAGGAGATATGAGCATTGTTGGTCCTCGTGCTTTAACAAATTATGATATTGAGAGATTAAAATGGACAAGCGAATTTTATTCAATAAGATGGGAAATAAAACCGGGAATAACAGGTTTTGCTCAAATTTATGGAGGACAAAATAAAAAAACATCGTGGTTTTGGGACAAAAAATATTATCAAAAAAATAATTTATTTATTGATTTCTTAGTTGTTCTTTTTTCTTTTCTGATAAATATTTTTGGAAAAATAAGAATTAGACGAATGATTTGGGCTAATAAACATCTTAATTAAATTTTAATTAAATGACATGAGCTCGATATAAATTCAATTAAATTTTAAATAAAACTCAGATTAATAATAAACAACTAATATACTAATTATCAGAAATATGAGAGTAAAGTTAATTTTACCTGCATTAACAGAAGCAGAAAGTCCGTTTTGGCGACCAATAAAATACTCACTTTTTCCACCTTTAGGATTAGCAACTCTTGCAGCATATTTAAATCCAAACGATGAAATTGACTTACAAGATCAACATGTAGAAAAACTAAATTTAAACGACACTCCTGATTTGGTTGTAATTCAGGTATATATAACAAATGCATACAGAGCTTATCAAATAGCTGATTATTACAAACTTAAAGGCAGTTATGTTATACTAGGCGGAATTCATGTAACATCATTGCCAGACGAAGCATTACAACATGCAGATTCAATATTTATTGGCCCCGGTGAAGATACTTTTCTGGAATTTTTGAATGATTTTAGAAATCATTCGACAAAGAAAATATATTTTTCGACAACAAGAAGCTTATTAAATATGCCGCCTGTGAGGCGCGATTTAATAAAACGAAATTTGTATTTAGTTCCAAATTCGATTGTTGTAACAAGAGGCTGTCCGCATCATTGCAGTTTTTGTTATAAAGACTCGTTTTACAAAGGCGGAAAATCATTTTATACACAGCAAGTAGATGATGCATTAATGGAAATTGATAGATTGAAAGGCAGACATTTATATTTTTTAGATGACCATTTATTGGGAAATAAAAAGTTTGCCGAAAATCTATTTGACGGAATGAAAGGAATGAACAGAGTTTTTCAGGCAGCAGCTACAGTTGAGTCTGTTATTAACGGCAATTTAATTGAAAAAGCTGCAAGGGCAGGTTTAAGAAGCTTGTTTGTTGGATTTGAAACATTTTCGGAAAAAAATTTAGAACAAAGCAACAAAAAACAAAATTTGAATAAAGATTACATAAGCGCAATAAAAAAATTATATGATTTAGGAATTATGATTAACGGAAGCTTTGTTTTTGGACTTGACCACGATGACAAAGACGTTTTTAAAAGAACTGTTGATTGGGGAGTAAAAAACGCTATAACTACATCAACATTTCATCTTTTAACTCCATATCCGGGAACCGAATTACACAGAAAAATGAAAAGTGAAAACAGAATAATTTCTGAAAATTGGGACTTATACGATACAAGACATATTGTTTATAAAACAAAAAATTTAAGCGCCAAAGAACTGGAAGAAGGTTATTGGTGGGCTTATACAGAATTTTATAAATGGAGTAATATTTTTTCGTCAAGTATGAAACACGACAAGTTGAATCAAAAAATTAAACATCTAATATATACAGGCGGGTGGAAAAAATTTGAAGCTCTTTGGAATTTTATTATTAAAACAAAAAGCATAAATAGTATGCTCCCATTTTTAGAAAATATTTTGTCAAATACAAATGATAAGGAAAATACAAAAGACTTGAAATTTAATAATAATGAAAATTTAATCAGCAGTAACAACTTGTCGGATAATATTTTAAATAAATTACGCGCTTAATAAAATTTTAATTTTTCAAAAATGAAAAGGAATAAATTTTCTTTAAGAAATAGGCTTGAAAGTTTCAAATATGCTATTAACGGATTAAAATTATTAATAAAATTTGAGCATAATTCAAGAATACATTTAGCAACTCTGGTATTTGTAACTTTTTTAGGATTTATTCTAAAAATTTCAAATTTAGAATGGATTACGATATTAATAGTTTCGGCATTTGTTTTTTCTAATGAAATAATTAATTCGGCAATAGAATATTTGTCAGATTTTATATCTCCAAATTATAATGAAATCATTAAAAAAGTTAAAGATTTATCTGCTGCTGCAGTTTTAATAAGCGCAATTGTTTCCGTAATTATCGCATTTATTATTTTCCTCCCAAAAATCATAAAAATATGCTTGAATTATTAAAAAAACAAAATAGGCTAAAAATATCAACCCTGCTTGCAGTAATGAGTTTTTCTAGCTTTTTGCTATCATTATTAAGAGTTTATTTAACAGGCTCAAAATTGTTTTTATTCTTAAACTGGAATTTATTTTTAGCTTTTATTCCTTTGTTTTTCAGCACATTAATAGTTTTAAATCCAAAAATGAAGAACAAAAAACTGCCTTTAATATTACTGCTTATTCTTTGGATATTATTTTTTCCAAATGCTTTATATATTATTACTGATTTGTTTCATTTACGAATCCATTCACTTATGCCAGCTTGGTTTGATTTGATATTAATTTTATCATTTGCATGGACAGGATTTCTTTTTGGATTTTTAAGTCTTATCGATATCGAAAATTTATTATCTGAATATACAAACACTAAATTCATTTCTCTAATTTCAGTATTTTTACTATTTGCAGCCAGTTTTGGAATTTATCTTGGCCGATATTTAAGATGGAATAGTTGGGATATTATTATATCGCCGTTTGCTTTGATTAACGATATAATTGAACGCTTTATTAATCCATTTTCGCATACAGGAACTTGGGGAATGACAATATTATTTGGGTTGCTTTTAAATATGTTTTATTGGTCTATTAAATTTTTAAAATCAGAAAAATGAAAAATCTAAAAATTACTTATGCTGATATACTTTCAGCCATTGTTTTTGTTCCTGAATCATCAATTTTAGTAATAAATATGATAAGAAAATTTCTAAAAAAAACATTTAGATTAATTGGAGAAATTGCAACAATATTTTTATAAATTAAAAATCGACTTTAAGTCCAAAAAGAATAACATCGTCAATTTGTTCAATTTCGCCTTTCCAATCTTCAAATTGTTTATTTAGTAGTTCATGTTGGGTTTTCATATCTTCCTTATAGATAGAAAGCAAGAAATCTTTTAAGCCTTTTGCTTTAAATTTTTTACCATCAATTCCGCCAAATTGGTCTGGATATCCATCGCTAAGTGAATAAATTCTATCGCCTTTTTGCAATTGAATAGTATAATTACTAAATTCTTTTTCGTAAGAATATATTGCTATTGGTTGTCTATCTCCTTTTAATTCAATAAAATAGGCATTTTCATTAATATCTTTAGAATTATATATTACTGCTCCTTTTTCGGTTTCTTTATCTAAAATTTCCTGCGTTACATTTTCTCTGATAATGTATAATGGATTATAAGCTCCGGCAAATTGCAATTCAAGTGTTTCAGTATCAATAATAAAAAACGACATATCCATTCCGTCTTTAGCTTCGCCTTCTTTGCCTGATTGATGTAGAGATTTTTTTATTTTTTCTCTTAATTTGTCTAATATCTGACCTGCATTGTCTAAACTTCTGCTGGTAACAGTTTCGTTTAAGAATATAGAACCCAACATGCTCATAAAAGCACCTGGAACGCCATGTCCTGTGCAATCTGCAATAGCAACAACAAGAAAATTTTTAATTTTCTTCATCCAATAAAAATCACCGCTAACAATATCTTTAGGTCTAAACAACATAAAATAATCCGACAAGACTGTATGCATAAATTCATCAGAAGGCATAACTGCTCTCTGAATATTTTCTGCATAAATTATACTGTCGGTAATTTCCTTTTTTTGCTGAAGACCAATATCTCTTTGTTTTTCAATTTCTTCTTTTTGTGCTTCAATTTCCTGTTTTTGTTCTTTAAGCAGCTCGTTTGCTTTAATCTTTTGCTTGTAATTTCGATAAAAGACAAACGCAAGAATTAACATTAAAGCTATTCCGCCAAGCAAAATAAACATTTGCATTTTTTGGTTTTTAACAATTGCCTCTTGCTTTTCTAGTTCTAAGTTTTGAGATTCAAGCTCTTTTTGTTTTTTACCTATTTTATATCTTGTTTCGCTTTCGATAAGTTTTTTTGCAGCTCTTTCTGAAATACTATCTTTAACAACAATATATTTTTTTAAATAATCATAAGCTTTTATTGTATTATTTTGCATTTCATTAGCTTCTGCCAATAATTTATATGCATCCATTTGCCTTGGAAGTGCCTTTAACTCAAGAGCAATAGTTAAAGAATTATTTGCAAATTTAATAGCCTCGTTATATTTTTTCTGTTCAAACTTTAACGATGCAACTTCAGCTAAAAGCAACGATTCTTGTTCTTTATCTTCAATTTCTTGATTTATTTTTAACGATTTCATGTAAAATTCTTCTGATTTCACATAATTACTATCTGCAAAAAAAACTCTTCCGATATTTCTAAGACTAAAAGCAATATCTCTTGTAGCCTTAGCATCTTCTCTTATTTTTAATGATTTGCTGTAATATTCTAATGCGTTTTTAAAATCTTTTTGTTCGTAATAAACATCTCCCATATTATTATAAACAGTAGCTATTCCTCTGCTGTCGCCGATTTTTTCTTTTATTGCAAGTGATTTATTAAAATAATCTATAGCCCAATTATATCTATTGGTTAAAAAATGAATATATCCGATATTGTTAAAAGATCTTGAAGCACTCGTTAAATCGTCTATTTTTTCGCTTAAAGCAAGTGATTTTTGATAGTATTCAATTGCCATTGGATAATCACCCTGATAATAATAAACGTTTCCTAAATTTCGGTATAATTTAGCTAGTCCGGTTTCGTCATTTAATTTTTCAAGAATAATTTGGGCTTTACGATAATATTCTTCAGAAACAATGTAATTGCTTTGTAATGATTTTATTATACCAATATCAATATAATTTTTTGCTATAGCTTTTTCATCATTCAACTCTGTTAAAAGTTCAACTGATTTTTTATAATTTTCAAGTGCAGAAAAATAATCGCCAATTGCTTTATAATAATCGCCAAGTATTGTATAACTATCTGCTCTACTTCTTTTTGCAAAAGCCACAATTTTCTTATTTTCAGATTCAAGCATGCTTTTTGATAAATCAAATGCAAAATCGACATAAACAAAAGCAGAATCAGGTTTTAATTTTGTGTAAATAAAAGAAATTTGATTATAAATACTAACTCTAGTTGTGTCGTGAATATCTTTTTTTAATTCATTATTCAATGAATCTACTACAGGATTTGAAGCAAAAGCCTGTGTGAAAATCAAAATAAATAAAGCAGTATATAAAGTTTTTTTATTCATAGTACAAGAAAGCATAATAACATTAAAGATACGGTTTTTTAACAATATTAAATAAATAAAATTTTTATTTGTTATACAACTCAAAAAAAAGGCCGAAATACTAATACTTCAGCCAATTTATAAATAAATAATATATTTTTAACTATTTCCTGTATTTTCTTCAACAACTTTTCTTAACCATGGCAATAGTAAGAATATTGCAATGGCAGCAATCAATGTTAAACCAACATTAGTTAAAAAGAAATATTCTTTTTTATCAAAAGCATCCCAAAAACCGGATAAAACACCTGACAGCTTATTACCAATTGCGGTAGATAAAAACCAACCACCCATCATTAGTGCGGCTATTCTTTTCGGACTTAGTTTTGAAACCAAAGAAAGTCCCATTGGACTTAAAAATAGCTCTCCAACTGTAATAACACCGTAAATTCCAAACAACCATCCGGCTGAAGTTTTAGTTAAACCACTATCTGAAACAATAGCGGCACCAACCATAACTGTCATCGAAAGTGATGTAATTAATAATCCATAACCAATTTTAGCAGGTGTAGATGGTTCTTTTCCTCTTCTTGCCAAAAAGCCGAAAAAACCAACCACAAGAGGAGTTAAAATTATTATGTATCCAGGATTAATTGATGCTTGAAGTTCTGTTGGCCATAATTTTATTGCTCCATAATTGCTAACTTCAACTTTATCTTTTACATGTTCGTCCCAATATTCTTTACTGATATCATCCGGTCTTTCTGTTAAGCCTGTTGGCAATGCTTTTGTATAGTTTTTAAAATAATAACTAGGCCCAACAACTGTTTCGCCTTTTTCGCCGTGTAAACCGGATTCTTCCACTTCGCGAGGAATTGTTGAAACTTCTTCAACTAGTTCAAGAAAAGAGAATGCCGGTTCAATAGACTGGCTTATAACTCTATCAGTGTTATTCTTTGCCCAAAATGTTAAAGCTGAACCATTTTGATGAAAAATAGCCCAAAAAACAACAACAACACCCATTATTGATAATAATGCCTTTATTGGTTCTTTTTCTTTTTCAGGCGCTGTTCTTACAAGGTTAATATAGAATAATACTATAGGTATACTAAAAAACAAAAATGCATCAGTTGAATCAGCACCAAATATATTTCCTGGAATTATCCAACCAATTATAGCAGCAATTAAAGCAGGAACAAATAGTTTAAGAAAAATCTGCATTAATGTCATATCATCTTTGTTTGGCGGAGTAATAACGTCTACTTCCTTAATTCTAGGAGCAGCCATTTGACCAAACATCAGCCAAACAACGCCAATAATCATACCAACGCCAGCAGCTGCAAATGCCCAACCCCAGCCGTATTTGATTCTTAAATATGCGGCTACAAAATTACAAACAAATGCGCCTAAATTTATACCCATGTAAAAAATACTAAAACCTGAATCTTTTAAATGAGCATATTGATCTCCTTCATAAAGTTTTCCTAGAAGTACAGAAATATTTGGTTTAAATAATCCATTTCCTAAAATAATTAACATTAAAGAACCAAAAAACATTGGCATTGAATTAGGTATTGACAAACCAATATATCCTGAAGCCATTAATAGGCCACCAATAAATATTGATTTTCTGTATCCTAAAACTCTATCGGCTAAAAGCCCACCGAAAAAAGGTGTTAAATATACTAAAGCCAAATAAGTTCCATAAATATCTGCCGATTCTGCTCTGTTTAATCCTAAACCCGGAAATTTTTCATCGCCTCCTGCAAGCATATACAATGTAAATATTCCTAGCATTAAATAAAATCCGAACCTTTCCCACATTTCTGTAAAGAAAAGTACCATTAATCCTTTTGGGTGTTTGCTTTCTTTTGCCATTATTGTTGGTTTAAATTAGTTTCATCAATTAATATTCACAAAAATAACAATATTTAAAAATTAAACAAATGTTTTTCAATTTACAATGTACAGTTTATAATGTATAATTGTTATTATCAAAAAAAATCCTGCAATCGTATGTAAAACCTTGTAGCTTT
>JAFGWC010000065.1 GCA_016937695.1 Bacteroidales bacterium | reverse complement strand
GTCAGTGCTCCAGCACCAAGTGCTCCAGCACCAAGTGCTTCAGCACCAAGTATTTTTTATACTATATATTTTTATACATCATTAAAATATATACATCTTATATTTTTGTATTTTTTAAATACCCCTTTTAATTATTGCTTTTTTAAATATAAGTTTTTATACATCTTATATTTTTATACATCTTATATTTTTATATTCCAATATTCTTTATATTCCAATATTCTTTATATTCCAATATTCTTTATTTATATGGAATATGATAAAATAACCCCTTTACATTTTTCTTTACTTTTTGATTAGAAGGGTCTTATGAATACTATTGATAATAATACTATTGATTTTAATTTTGTTGATTCATTGATAAAAGAACAACTCAAAATTATTGAAAACCAATTGTCAGAAGAAGATATTAAAAGTGATGATTTTGAAAATATGCTGATGAAAACTCAATTGAAAGATATTGATAATATTAAAAAAATTGTAGTCCAATCTTACCTTAAATCTGTTTTTCAAAATGAAAAACAGAATGAAGTTAAAAATACCTTAAAACTCTCTATTCAAGATATTGTCTTCTAAATGTCTAATACTAAAAATAAAATTGATACTTTTGATATCGAAGAATATATTGAAACTATGATCGATAACTTCCACAATTTTGGAAGTTTGAAAAAAATAAGTCTCTGTAAAAGATTTTTTAGATCTAAACCTAATAAAAGTTTTTATAACTCAATTAGAATTTTAGACTATCTTATAATGGAAGATGCAACTGTTGATTCTATTTTTAATGAACTAAATGGTGAACTGTCTAAAAATGAAATAAATGAATGTCTTAAAATATTAAGATGTAATGATATAGTTAAAAAAGATAATTCTAAATTTTCTTACTATTTGGCAGATACTAATAATTGGTTTTCATCCTCTCAATATAAAATTAAAGATCAAAATATTCTCCAATGCTTTTCTAAACCACTCCTTTCTTTTACTAGAGTTGATTCATCTTTTAAACCACATGATTTCTTTTACTCTATTAATCAACTGATAGAATTTATACTTAAAAAATCTTCTTTACATAACCCTTTTTTTGAACTAGAACAAAAAATTAATGATGCTATCTCTGTTTTAAATTCAATTGAAATTAAAACTAATAATAATCATATTCTTAAAATTGAACCTATCCAAATTGATATTATTTTTAACTCTTTGAAAAAGAAAGATGAAAAAATATTAAAAGGTTTTGATACTATTTCTAATCAAGAAATTGAAATACCTTTCTCTAATTTTGATGTATCAAATTATATTCAACCACCTAAATTAAATACAAAAGTATCTATGGCAGTTGATATGTCTTTGTTTAAATATTTTTCTAATGTTGATGTTTTTGATGATATGGAAATTATATATGATAAAAATAAAATATCTCAATTGATGGAAATTGATTTGAAAGATTTTAAACTAAACAAAAAAAATCCTTTAAACTTTTTTGTCCTAAATGTATCTGATGATGAAGAATTTATTATTCAAGAAATACAAAAAAATATTCAATTTATTAAAATAATTTCTCCAATATACCTAAATGATAAAATTAAAAATAACCTTTTGAACTTCTTGAATGAATTAAATTGACTATTTTTTCTAATTGATTTTATATATGATGAATGATGAATGATGAATGAATTATGATTGTAAATTATAGATGTTGTTTAAACATCTATATAACCATCTTTTAATTGATGTATATAGATGCTTGACTTGCAGTTAAACTATTTGTATATCTTCTCTTTGATTACTTCAACAATAGTTTCATCTATCTTGCTTTTGTTTTTCTTACAAATGTTTTTGAATTTTTCAAATGTTCCTGGATCAATACTTAATAGAACAAATTTTGTTTTCTGCTTTCTTGGCTTCTCTTTTCCTTTGTTCTCTTCTATGTATTTTTCAATACCTATCTCTAATATTCTATTTTTTGTAAATCCATACTTGTTACAATAATTAGAAAATAATTGATATTCCATTACATCTATCTTTACAGTAAATGATCCTCTTGAACTAAAATCATTTTCATAACTGTTTATGAAATACTCTTTTGCATCATTGTTGTATTTTCCATCCCTAATGCTCTTTATCACATCTTCCATAAAATCTTTTGATTTGATGTTCTGCTCTTTTAAAAATATCTTCATCTTCTCTAATATATCATCTTTTAATATTAGAGTGGCAGTTTTGAATACAGGTATGTTTTCACCCTTTTCACTTGTTATACCTCTTGATTCATTGTCTTTAATATAATTGATGATTAAACTTGATAAAAAATCTTTCTTTAATATTTTTTCATCCTCTATTTCAGATATCTCTTTAATGTAATTGTTTAAATCTTTATCAATATCAATACTCATCTTAAATGGTCTTTGTAATATATCACTCATCTATTTTCTCCTATTCTTTTATTTTTTAATTGTATCATATATTTAATTTATCTTTTTTTAATAACCAATATAATTATTCATATATAAATCTCTTATCTCATCTTCAGTTAGTCTTAAACCAATTTTCTTTAAATTGATTTTAAACCTATTATATCTTTCCTCTTGAATCAACTTTTCTTTTTCATATAAATCACTTATCTCATCTTCTGCTAAAACTAATCCTGACTGTTTTAACTTATGATTAAAAAATCTAAAATTTATATCTTCTTCATGTTTTCTTGATTCTTCATCATATCTTAATTGTTTTTCATAATCAACTCTTGCATTTTTAAATAATTCAGTTATATCTGATGTTGTATATTTACCCATAATAAATCCTTTTTCTTTTTTTTATTTGTATTATTATACCATAAATAATTTACCTTTTTTTAATATTTCTATAAAAAAGATTTAACCATCAAATATACTAATCCTGCAGTTGTTAAAATATTCCATGTGTATAAAAAAGTATTGCTTGGTTTGTTGTTCTTCATTGTATTCTTGACTTTGTTTTCAACTCTTAACTCTATACCAGAATTAACATATTTTCCAATTCTTGCTAATAATTCCTCATTTAACTCTATATTACTATCATTACTGTTTTCACTAATAACATCCTCTATATTCAATAATATATTGTTTATCTCATCTTTGATAATCTTTGAATTTCTCATAAAATCTTGTAAATGCTTCTCAAATACTTCACTGACTTTTTCCTCTGTTTTTGATTTAAAATCATTCATATTTTTAGTTAATAATTCTTTTATATCTGATACTAATATTTTAGCCTCACTTGCTTCTTTTATACTTCTTTCAACTAAAAAATTCATATTTTTGTATTTGCTCTCTAACTCTTTCAATCTTCTATCATTGTGATTTTTTAATGATATATGAGAATTTGATAATTGATTGTATAGATTAGATAATTCTTCAACAGTATAATTCTTCTTGTCTTTTTTTACCTCTTTTTCCACTAACTCTCTTAAATCTTCTTCATCATCTTCATGAACATCTGAACTATATAAACTGTTGTTTGCTTTTTCTTGTATTTCTTTTATCTTATTAAATTTAAGTTGCATTTGTTTTTGATCAATATTTCTATCAAAATCTCTATCAAATTCATCTTCTCTGTTTCTATTTAACATTGTTGCCATCTTACACCTCTTTCATCTGTCTTTTGATTTTTTCTTTCTTTGATTCTTTCTTCTCTTCACCCTCTGATCCATTTATTAATGCTTTAGAAATGTCTTCTGTCTTTTCATCAATAGCATCCTTGAAATCAACATTTGCACTCATGTCTCCTATTGATGATACACCTGATGATAAAAATATTGATGCTCCACTTGCTACAATATTTAAAAATCTAAAAGTATCACCATCTTCATTTAGATTCAATTTTTGAAACTCTTCTTTATTTTCTTCATAATTTGGAAAAAATAATTCTTTGTCATAATATTTTTCATCTAAATTTTGTATCATTGATAATAATGAAAATGCTAATTCTCTATCACTTGTTATTAAATTATCTTTATACTCATCTATACTTTTATAATCTAAATCCATCAATTCATTATCAATAGCACCAAGCAATCCCATCCTTTTATCTAATTCAATAAAAAGTTCCTTAACTTGATCTACCTCTAATAATTTTTCACCTCTTTTTTTCTCTAATGTATTTATTACAGCAATTGTTGCTACAAGTCCAAAAACTTTATATGCACTGTATAATGCTTTTAACTGGTGAAAAAATACAAATTTAAGTAAATCAAAGTCATCAATCCATCTCATATTTTTCATCTCTTCTTTGATGTCTGATTTAACTTTTGAAAAAAATTCTATGTGATTGTCATAATCTTTGTTTATATTCTCTCTTATCTGATTTAACTTCTCTGTATTTAATACTCTATTTAATTCTATTCCCATCTTATTTTCCTTTTTTTATTTTTTATTTTTATTTTTGTATCTTAATACTTGTGGTTCATAATTGTATAATTTTGGTTCACTCATCTCATGAAAATCCCAATCACTCCACATTTTCTCTTTTAAATCTTTAGAATAAATTCCATGTTTCATTCCAAATCTTCTATATTCATTGTATGATTTGTCATACTCTTTATTTAATGTTTCAATCTCTTTTCTTAATCTTCTCATTTCAGTTTCACACTCTTTTTTAACTGAACTTATTTGATCTTCAATTTTTGATAACTCTGCTTCTTTTGCTTGATGTTCCTCAAATGTAATTTCATGTTTCATTATCTTTAGATTGTTCTCTCTTAATTTTTCCACTAACATTGGTTTTAACTCATCTTTTAATCTGTCTAGTGTTTTTGCTATACCCATGTAATCTAACTTTTTTTTGATATAGCGATTTTCTTGTTTTTCAAGTTCTCTTTCTAATCTGTATTTTTCTTGCTCTGGTAATTCACCAAAAAATGCACCTAATAATATTCCAAACATCTTAAATCCTTTTGTTTTTATTCTTTCTTATTGTTATAATTATACAATAAAATATTTACCTTTTTTTAATTTGTTGATTATATTTACCTTTTTTTAATGAATTTTTTTAAAACATATACATAATATAGGTATTTATTTAATATTTTGTATAACATTTTATTTAATATAGTATTAAATACTATATTAAACTATTTATAAAAGATCTAAATTTGTTTTACCTTTTCTTGCATCTTTTGCTTCTCTTTCATCTTCACTTAATTCTTTGTTATCTGCATCATGCTCTATAATGTTTAACATTACTCTATTGAATTTGTCTTGAGCATCTTTTAGATCACTTAATTTTGTTTGTAATGAAGATAAATCTGATTTGTTATCAATTATATATGGTGTTAAAATGATAACTAGATTTGTTTTTCTAATCTCTTTGTTCTTACTTTTAAATGCTTCTCCAACCAATGGAATGTCTCCAAAGAATGGAACTGATGACTCAACATCTGTCACATCTGTTCTAATAAGTCCACCTATGATAACAGGCTCCCCATCATTTAATATAGCATTTACAACAACTTCCCTTTTTGTTGTTGTTGGTGTTCCAGTGTCTTTTCCATCTTCAACTAAACCCTCTAAAGTTGCTAATACATCTAATTGAACTTTATTGTCATTTGATAGTCTTGGTTTTACTTTTAATAATATACCTATATCTTCTCTTGTATATGTATTAGTAATCCCACCGGTTGCTGGTGTCATTGAAGAATTTAATACAGATATTGTAGAACCTGCACTTATTGTTGATTCTTTATTGTTGATTGATAATATTGATGGCTCTGATAATATATTTACTGCACCTTTACTTTTTAATAACTCTAATGATAAACCTAATCTAAAATTACTTTTTGAACCCTCATTACTTGTTAAAGTTGTTAATAAATTATTAGCAACTGCAGGACCTCCTATATTTGTTCCTAATGTTGTTAATCCATTCCCAGTTAAACTTGAAAAGTCAAAACCATATTTCATACCAACTTTATTGATTGAAGATTCCTCAAGCTCAACTATTGATGCTTTGATATATACTTGCTGTCTTGGTTTGTCTAATTGATTGATAGTATCCTCTAATTCCTCTATTATGTTTGATTGAGAACTTATCAATATTGTATTTAACTCTTGATCGGCTGTTATAACAGGTCTATCTATATTTATATCAAACTTTCTTTGAGCTAATAGTCTTGTAAGTATTGGCTCTATCTCTTTTGCTTCTGAATTTTTTAAATATATGACTTTTGTTATTGTTTTACTATTCTTGCTTTCAACATCTAATGTATCTAATAACTCTCTCATCTTATCAATGTCTTTATAATTTCCAGTGAATATAATTGAATTAGTCATTTCATCTTTTGTTATGTCTATATTACTATTAAACTCTTTTGAAAATTTATTATTTGATGATATTAAAATTGGCAATATATTTCCAACTCTTTGATGTTTTAATTTAACAGAACTGATAATAATTCCATTTTTATCATTAATGTTATCTATTATCTTTTTAATTTCTATGATGTTCTCATATACATCAGTTATAACTATTGTATTGCTATTCTTGTCTGCAACTATCTTTCCATTTTTATTAACTAAATGTCTAACTTGATTTAGTATTGTCTCTGAATTTCCATTTTTAATTTTGATGATTTCTGTAACAACTTTATGTAAATAATCATCTTTGTTCTCAATTTCATTAATGACTTTTGATGAAGAAAAATTATCTATGTTTTTGATTTCTATGTAATCACTATGCTCTAGCATTATTAAACCTTTTGCATATAGTAACTTCTCCATTATCTCTTTTAAATTACCTTGATTTATATGATTGGTGCTGATAAAATCAATTTTAGAATTTTTATCTATCTGGTCTGATATTACAATGTTCTTGTTTAATACCTTACTTGAAAATTCTATAAAATCTGATAGACTTTGCTCCTTAACTATCAAATTAAACTCTTTGCTGTTTTTGCTCTCTGTTATTGTTGTATTTGAAAATAATACAGTTGTTGATAATAATACTATTGATATGTATTTACTAATTTTCATCTTTTTTCCTTTTATTTTTTTTATGGTATTATTATACCCTATTTATTTTACCTTTTTTTAATATTTTGTATTTTTTAAGTATATTTTAAATAAATTGAAAAAGTATTAAATTAAAGTGATTAAAAATGATGTGGATGTGATGCTATTATTATGATGTGGTTATGATGATGATTTAATTATGATGATTTAATAATGAAGATGATGAATAAATAAATAAATTAAAACAAATATATATAAAGAATAAGAAGATAAAGAAACAAATAGATTATGAAGAAAAAGAATCATCATGATGATAATAGAAGAATTTTAAATAAATAAACT
>JAFGWC010000016.1 GCA_016937695.1 Bacteroidales bacterium | reverse complement strand
CAAATGATTTATTAATTTCATTTGCAACTAATAATAATATATCTAAGTATTTTCAATTCCTATTTCAAATATTTTCTTATTTCTGATATAAGCTATATTTGAGATAATAAGAATCACAATTAAAGTGTAATAAACCGAAGATGGAATTGGAACAGGATCACCACTTGCATATGAATGCAATCCAGACAAATAATAGTTTACACCAAAATATGTCATAATAACAGCTCCAAAACTAATTATAGATAAAAAGTTAAATGTAAAAATACCTTTTAGTTTTGGAATAAATCTTAGATGAACAACAATTGAATAAATAACAACTGTAATTAAAGCCCAAGTTTCTTTTGGATCCCAGCCCCAGTATCTTCCCCAGCTTTCGTTTGCCCAAATACCTCCGAGAAAAGTACCAATTGCAAGCAAATATAATCCTAAAATTAAACTCATTTCGTTAATATCGCTAAGCTGTTCAATATTTCCATCAATTCTTTTGTAGTTTTCTTTTGTTTTAATAACCATTAAAATAAGATTTACAAAACCCAAAATAGCACCTAAACCTAAAAATCCATAACTAGCAATAATAACTGCAACATGTATTGTTAACCAATAAGAGTTTAACACTGGAACTAGGTTTGTGATTTCCGGATCAATCCAACTTAAATGTGCTATAAGTAGCACAATTCCAGCTAAAACAGAAGTTGCTGCAAGTGCAATTCTATTCTTATTTGAAAAAACAACGCCTGCCAATAATGTAACCCATGAAATATAAATCATACTTTCATAACCATTACTCCATGGTGCATGTCCAGAAATATACCATCTTAATGCCAAGCCAAAAGTTTGAAAAATAAATGCTATATAAATCGAAAATCTGACAGGAATATCAATAAATTTAAAACTTAATTTTGGAAAAACTATAATCAGAATTAAATATACGATATAAAATAAACCAATTATAAAATAGAACTCAAACAAATGCCTAAAAATAGCTGCATTATTATAAAAAACTTCTGCTTTAATTTTATTTTCATCAATATAAACTCTGTGTCCGTTTTGTTTTTGATAATCAAAAATTTTCTGTAGAGCTAAATCTGCTTTTTTCAGACTATCATTATTTGTAGCACAATTCAATTCTCTAACATACTGATTATAAATAGTATGTATAGTTACAGAGTCGTGTTTTATATTATTAATATTATACCATTTGTTATTTTCATCTTCTTTATCAGGAAAAATATTCAGCATATTCCCACTTAATGCAGAGTATAAAATATTAACGCGTTCATCTAGTTTAATAATTTCTTTATCATACATATCTTGCTTTCCCGCACCTTTTTCATAAGCCTTATTAACATCCATTTTTATAACATAATTCCCTTTTCTATCAAACATTTCACTAATTGAAACCAATCCGTTGTCATTTTTAAATCTTTTTAAAAGTTCAGGATGTTTGATTTTAATTAAAGGAACTGTAGCCCATATTTCCGGTTTTAATAACATACTAAGATAAACCTGATCTGAGTTTAAATTGTTGAAATTACTTCGTCTGGTTAATTTTCGTAAAAGCTCGTTAGTGAAAGTATTAACAGGTTTCATTCTGCCACCTCTATCTTGAATAAGTAAATTCCCGAATTTTTCAGCATGAGATTTTTCAATTATCGGATATTTTACAATTTCTTGTGCATTTAATCCAGACTGAAAACTAAAAAATAAAGCAACTACAATCAATAAATTTTTATTCATGTCAATTTTTTTGATTTTTTGAGCTAAAAATTTAAATCTGCTGTTTTTATTAAAAATACTTAAAACCATTCCAAATGTTAATAAAAAATATCCCAAATAAGTAAAAGTTGTTCCCCAATAATCATGATTTACAGATAAAACTGTTCCATGCTCATCATTATCAAAAGAAGATTGAAAAAATCTATATCCACCATATTCTAAAACATTGTTCATAAATATTTTATGCTCTTTGTTTATTAAAGTGCTTGTATCTGTAAGCTGCACAAAACTCTCATATGCTGCAGGACTAGAAGAACCAGGATATCGTTTTAAAACAAAATCATTTAAAGTTAAGCTAAATGGAAGCTCTATTTCTTTTGCGCCATAATAAACGCTTATATTGTAATTATCAATATTTATCTGTTTCGACTCACTTTTATAGGCTCCATCGCCATAAACAATAAGTTCTTTATTTTTATTTTGGCTATTAATATTAAAGATTAAAGCCGATAAAGTTTTTTCTTTTGAACTATATAATGAGGTTCTTGCATGTGGATATAGTTTCTTTAGAATCAAAGTATTATTTCCCCAATTATAAATTTTTCTTTCAAGCAGTTTAGCTTTTTCTTCAGATTTTAACGTGTCTTTTATCATATCACTAATAATAACATCAACTCCTGAAATAAAAAACAAAGTATCATTTATTAAATCGATATTAAAAGCATCATTTAATGGCATTAATCCAAATGTAAACTTCTGTCCGTCAACAACTTTTGATTCTCCATATTTAATTATAAAATCTTTTCTTATTTTATCTTGGAAGTAAGAAAATAAAACAATCGGAATTCCTTCGGTTTCTGAAATAATATTTTCTACAGCATTTGGAACATAATTTATAAGCTCGAAATTGAATTCTCGATTATCAAATTTAATTTGTTTGTTAAAATTATTACCTGAAAATTTATTGAAATTTACAGGTATATTTGATTTATAAAGGAGTGAATCTTTGCTGATTTCAATTTCTATATGAGTTGTATAAGTTAATATTGAATTGCTAGTTTGGCCTTCTCTAATATGCATTACACCTTCATAACTAATAAATCTTGTAATCGAAGCACCTAGAATAATTATTATAAAAGCAAAATGGAATATAAAAATAGTCAGCTTCTTTATTTCATACATTTTATGCTCAAAAAACACCACTATCATATTAGAAACCAGCAGTATATGCAAAATATTAAAATACCATGAATTATAAACCAAATATTTTGAAGCTGAAGTTCCAAAATCATTTTCAATAAAAGTGGCAACTGCAGCAAATATTGCATATAATAATAACAATACAGCTGTTGTAATTAATGATGAAAATATTTTTATAATTAATTTCATTTCAAATAATTTAATGCAATAAAAACGACAAAGTTATAAAAAGGAAATAAATAATGCTTAAAGCTTAAAAAAAAGAAAATCAATAAAACTAACATGCCAATAGCTATTTAAACTTAAGCCTATAATTTTTATTTAGTAAATAATATATCAAATCTAATTTAATGTGTTGAGAATATTAATGACATTTATCATTATTGATTTATATCAATTTTATTGAAATAAAAAACATTTAATATTTATGTAATTATTGATTCTAAAAGTTTTTGATTAATTTTATAGTAATTTAAAAGCAAAAATATTTTAATGAAAAGCAAACCAACATATGAAGAATTAGAAAAAGAATTAGAAATTCTAAAAAAAGAATTATTAGAAAAAAACGAGCTTGACGAAAGATATAATGCACTTATATCAGCCTCAAACGAAGCTATATTTGTTTCAGAAAAAGGTATTTGTATTGATGCAAACATAACTGCCGAAAAAATGTTTGGATATAAACATAAAGAAGGTATTGGTATGTTTGCCGCCGATATATTTGCTGATGAAAGTAAAGAACTAGTTAAAAATAATATTTTACTAGATTTTAAAGAACCTTACGAAGCTGTAGCCAAAAAAAAAGACGGTTCTACATTTCCTGTTGAAGTGCATGGAATAAATTTTAATTATAAGGAGAAAAGAATAAGAATAACTGCAATCAGAGATATTACAGATAGAAAACTAGCCGAAAATATTTTAAAAACCAGCGAAGAAAAATTTAGAAATTATTTTCAAAATAATTTATCTGTAATGATGATAATTGATCCTGAAACAAAAAAAATTATTGACGCAAATAACTCAGCAATAGAGTTTTACATGTATAAAAAAGAAGAACTCTTACAAAAAACAGTATATGATATAAATCTGCTCGAAAAAGAAAAAATAAATAAAAAAATGCAAGAAGCTTTATCAAAAAGGTATAATCATTTAATCTTTAAGCACAAACTTGCAAATGGCCAAATTAAAGATGTTGATTTATTTGCCTCAACAATCGAATTTGAAAACAAAAAACATATAGCAATACTTGTAATAGATATTACTGAGAAAAAAGAAACAGAAAAAAAATTAATAGAACAAAATAAAGCTTATCAAAATTTAAACAAACAATTAAACAAAGCAATTACTAAATCCGAAGAAAACGAAAAGCAATTTCACGATTTATTTGAGCTAAATCCAATATCGCTTTGGGAAGAAGACTTTTCAAAAGTTATAATTCTATTAGACGATTTAAAGAAAACCGGAGTTACAGACATAAAAAAATATTTAAAATCAAATCCTGTTTTTTTAGAAAAATGCTCTAAAATTATTAAACCATTAAATGTAAATACTGCAACATTAAATCTATTAAAATCTCCAAACAAAAAATATTTATTGCAAAATCTGCATAAAATATTTAATGAGAAATCATTTAACTTTTTTATTAATGAATTATCTGCAATAGCAAATGGTGAAAAAAACTTTGAGGAAGAAACAGAATATGTAAGATTTGACGGTAAAATAATCACGGTACTATCAAAATTAAATGTTTTTATAAAAAGTGAAAAAGTAATTAGCTCAGTTGTTGATATTACAGAACTAAAAGAAGCAGAACAAAGCTTAAAAAATCAAAATGAAGAATATGCTGCCCTTAACGAAGAATTTTTAAATCAGAACCAAGAACTAGAAATTGCTAAAAAAAATGCAGAGGAAAGTAACAAATTAAAAACCGAGTTTCTTAATAATATGTCCCATGAAATAAGAACACCAATGAACGGCATTATTGGTTTTTCTAAAATGCTAAAAAACAATGACTTATCTAAAGAAAAAAGAAAATATTATACAAATATTATTATAAACAGCAGCGAACAATTAATGCGAATTATTGACGATATTCTAGAAATATCAAAATTGGAAACAAAACAATTAAAAACATACAAAACTAAAATTTGCATGAACGATTTGTTGCTGGAATTATTCTCAATTTTCGATATAAAAGCAAAAGAAAATAAAACACCATTATATTTTAAAAAATCAATATCTGATAGGGAAAGTACAATTTATACAGATGAATCTAAAATGCACAAAATTTTAAGCAATCTAATTGAAAACGCATTAAAATTCACTTATAATGGTTATGTCGAAATTGGAATAAATAAAATTGATAACAAGATTGAAATTTATGTTAAAGATACTGGTGTAGGAATAAAAAAAGAGAAACAAGATATAATTTTTGAACGTTTCTCGCAAGCAGATATCGATTTAAGCAAAAATTATGGAGGATTAGGTTTAGGATTATCAATAGCCAAAGAAAATGTTGAATTGCTAAATGGCCAAATAAGGCTGGAATCTGAAGAAGGAAAAGGCTCAACTTTTTATATAACTTTTAATTACGAACCTGTATTTGAAAACAATGAAATATTAAATTCTGAGAACAAAAACTTGATAGAAATATTAGTTGCAGAAGACGAAGAAATAAATTTTTTATATTTAAGCACTATTTTATCTCAAATAAATGAAAATTACACAATCCATCACGCTAAAAATGGAGCTGAAGCAATTGACATTTGCAAAAAAAATAATATTTCATTAGTGCTGATGGATTTAAAAATGCCAATAATGAACGGATTTGATGCAACAAAAAAAATAAAAGAAGAATATCCTGATTTACATGTAGTTGCACAAACCGCATATAGTACAATAGATGACAAAAATAAAGCAATTTCTTATGGCTGCTCAGATTTTATAACCAAACCTATAAATAAAAATACATTAAATTCAATAATTAAAAAATATATAATTCAATAGCTTTCCTTGTATTCTTTTACCCATTTATCTGAAGTCATTTTAAACAATAATTGAAAAGCATTTTCGCCATATATATAATCACTTAACCTAGTCATTCCAAATTTGTTAAGTATTTGCATTTGAGCATTTGTCGGTAAAAACGGAATAGAATCGTTAGATGACCAACCATTATCCATTTTTTCCATTGTAAAATAAGGATAATCGATATACCTTAACTTCCATAAATCATTAACCACTAATGTATTTTGAATATTAAATTCTTCAAAAAAATTAATATTTTTAGGATTTGCTAAAGATTCTTGCTTTCCTTCAGCCTGATTAATAAATCTTTCTTTAGTAATTTGAATTACATTGAATTCTCCATTAGCCAGTGGCTTAATTAAAACAAAATGATTTAATCCGCCAACACCTGAAGGAATAAGATTAAATCCAAAAAAATATTCAGCTTCAGTACTTTCTTCTCCAAATGTATGGATTTTATCGTCTTGAGAAAAAATAAAAGCTGCTTGTAAAAAAAACAGTATTACAAAAAAATATGTTTTCATAATTATTATATAAAAAACTAACCAACAATTGATAATCAACTAATTACACTTTCGTAATTAATGCTGTAAATATAAAACTCAAAAAATACTAAAAAAGTATGTTTTTAAAAATAAATAAATATAAAAATCTAAACTCTATTTACCTTACTTTTGTCATAGTTAAACTAAAATAAAAAAACTATGGCAAAAATTAGCAAGGAAGATGCATTAAATTATCATTCCGTAGGCAGGCCTGGAAAAATAGAAGTAGTTCCGACCAAACCGTACAGCACACAAAGAGACTTAGCATTAGCGTACTCGCCAGGTGTTGCTGATCCGTGTCTTGAAATTGAAAAAAATCCTTCAGATGTTTATAAATATACAGCAAAAGGAAATTTAGTAGCAGTTATCTCAAACGGAACTGCAGTTTTAGGTCTAGGTAACTTAGGCGCAATGGCCGGAAAACCTGTAATGGAAGGCAAAGGTCTATTATTTAAGATTTTTGCAGATATTGATGTTTTTGATATTGAAATAGATACAACAGATATTGATAAATTCGTTGAAACAGTAAAAGAAATATCTCCAACTTTTGGTGGAATAAACCTTGAAGATATTAAAGCACCAGAATGCTTTGAAATAGAAAGACGTCTTAAAGAAGCTCTTGATATTCCTGTAATGCATGATGATCAGCATGGTACAGCAATCATTTCGGCAGCAGGAATTGTTAATTCTTTAGAATTAGTAAATAAAAAATTTAAAGATATAAAAGTTGTTGTTAGTGGTGCCGGTGCATCTGCAATGGCTTGTACAAACTTATTAATCTCTTTAGGTGTTAATAAAGAAAACGTAGTTATGTGCGACAGTAAAGGTCCAATAACAGACAAACGTTCAGACATCAATAAATATAAAAAAGATTTTACAACTACCAGAAACTTAAATAGTTTGGAAGAGGCAATGGTAGATGCAGATGTGTTTTTAGGTCTTTCAACCAAAGATGTTGTTTCAAAAGCAATGGTTAAAAGCATGGCCGATAACCCTATTGTTTTTGCAATGGCCAATCCGGATCCTGAAATTTCTTACGAAGATGCTATGGACGCAAGAACTGACATAATTATGGCAACTGGTCGTTCAGATTATCCAAATCAAGTGAACAATGTATTAGGATTTCCATTTATTTTTAGAGGTGCTTTAGATGTTAGAGCAACAGCTATTAATGAAGAAATGAAAAAAGCAGCAGTTTACGCAATTGCATCTTTAGCAAAGATGGATGTTCCTGAAGCTGTAAATGCAGCATACAATGCAAAAAATCTAAAATTCGGAAGAGAATATATTATTCCAAAACCATTAGATCCAAGATTAATTACTACTGTTGCGCCTGCTGTTGCAAAAGCAGCAATGGATTCAGGTGCAGCTCTAAATCCAATTACTGATTGGGATGCTTATAAAACAACTTTAGCAGAAAGACTTGGACTTGGAAATAAAATTATTAGATCAATTAACGAAAAAGCCAAGCAAAACCCGAAATCAGTTGTTTTTGCAGAAGCAACTAATTTTAAAGTATTAAAAGCTGCTCAAGTAGTTCTAAATGAGGGGCTTGCTAAGCCAATCCTTTTAGGAAATGTTGAAACAATTAAAGAATTAATTAAAGACAATCAATTAGATTTAGAAACTGTTACAATAATTGACCCTAGAAGCAAAGAAGAAACTGAAAGAAGAAAAAGATTTGCTAATATTTTATGGGAAAAAAGAAAGCGTAAGGGATTAACTTTAGATGAAGCTGAAGAGTTAATGTTTAATAGAAATTATTTTGGTATTATGCTTGTAGAAACAGGCGAAGCAGATGCATTTGTTTCAGGTACGTCTTCAAAATATTCAGAAATTGTTAGACCAGCTCTTCAAATTGTTGGAACACATCCAAAATACAACCATATTGCAGGAATGCATATTGTTATGTCTAAGCAAGGACCATTATTTTTTGCAGATACAACTGTAAATATGCAACCTGATGCTGAAACAATTATAGAAACAACATTGCTTACAGAATCTACAGTAAAAAAATACGGTATTGATCCGGTTATGGCAATGATTTCGTATTCGAACTTTGGCTCAACAAAAGGTGGAAGTCCTTCTACAGTTCAGCAAGCAATTAAAATAATTCATAAAAGTCATCCTGATATTATGGTTGATGGTGAAATGCAAGCAAATTTTGCATTAAATCAAAAAAACAGAGAAAAGAAATTTCCATTTTCAAAACTAAAAGGTAAAAAAGTAAATACTCTTATTTTTCCAAACTTAAGTTCTGGTAATGCAGCATATAAACTGATGCAAGAACTTGGAGGAGGAGAAGTTATAGGACCTGTTTTAATGGGAATGAACAAATCTATTCAGGTATTACAAATTGAAAGTTCTGTTAGAGAAATAGTTTATATGGCAACAATTGCAGTTATTGATGCTCAATGTATTGAAGAAGAAACCTGCATGTAAATTTTAATTATTTCAGATTTTAAATTGGGTGATGAATATTTTTTTCATCATCCAATTATTCTTTTGCACCATATGCTAAGTCGCCTGCATCTCCCAGTCCTGGAACTATATATGCTTTAGCAGTAAGTTCATCATCTATTGCGCCAACCCAAAGAGTTACATTTTTACTAGCTATCTTTTTTTTGAAAAAATCGATACCTTCTTTGCTTGCAATAATAGAAACGATATGAGTATGTTCAGGCTTTCCTTTTTCGAGCATACTTTTATACGCAAGTACCATTGAAGAGCCAGAAGCTAACATTGGATCAGAAAGAATTAATGTTTTTTTATTTATATCGGGCGAAGACATGTATCCAAACTGAATATCAAAAGTGCCATCTTTATGATATTTTCTAAAAGCAGAAATAAAGGCATTTTCAGCTCTATCAAAAAAATTCAGAAAACCCTGATGCATGGGTAAACCAGCTCGCATTATTGATGCTATAACTACTTCATTTTCAGGAATTAGCATTTTAGATTCGCCTAAAGGAGTTATGATACTTTTTTCTTTATAAGAAAAGGTTTTACTTATTTCATAAGCAAAAATCTCACCTATTCGCTCTAAGTTTTTTCTGAAACGCATATTGTCTTTTTGAATATTTTCATCGCGCAATTCAGCAATAAATGTATTTAAGATTGAATTTGTTTTTGCAGGTGTTTGTATCATAATTTATATTTTCCCTTCTCTATTTTGAACAAAAAATCATAATAATCTAAAATTAACAAAAAATATTTTAAAAACAAAGTAACTGATAGCCATCGTATTAATTGTTTAAAAAAAGTGTAGAAAACTTGCTGATATTCTACAATTAATTAACTGATTGATACGATGACTTGCGAATTTTAGGATTAAATACAATTTTAAAATTCTGAATTTTATTTTTTAAAAAATCTTAAAGGATAAAAAAGCTTATTTAATTTAATACTTATATAGTTAAAAGGTTTAGCACCAAATCCGGCGTAAAATCTTGCAACTCCCTCGATATTAGAACCTTCAAAATCAAGAATGATATTTCTTCCTGAATTATCTTTTATAAATTCGTCAATCAGTAAAAACATTGCACCTGAATTTTTTGCTTCTTCATTTGAAACTGACAATATAAAACAAACTTTATTATTTGAAAAAACAAAAAATCCGGCTCCACATAATGTATTATTTTTATCGTAAGCTCCGTAAAGTCGCCCTGATTTATATCTAATTGCACTTGCAATTAATTTTCTAATTATGCTTATTTGTTTTTGATTTAAGTTTTGATTTTGTTCTGAGTTTTCGATTAAATTAATAACTTCATTTGGTGTAAGTCCTTTAATTATTGATATTTTCTTATTAATTGCTTTTCTTATGTTTCTAATAGTATTTTTATTATACTTTCTAAAAATATCTTCATAATTTTCTATTAAATCAATTTCGAATGTTTTGTTTGTTTTTATTTTATAATTTTTAGGTAAGTTTATTAAATTGTACTTATTTAAATTTATTTGTATAAATTTAAATTTAGAAGGAATATTTTCGATAAAAGCTTTTACAATTTCATCATCTAATTTATGAGTGGAAAAAACGCCTAATTGCTGTGTAAAAAAAGGCTGATACAAATAATTTATATAATATTTTTTATTTGCCGTTAACGGCATAACTGTCTCATAATCACCAAGAACAAGAGCTTCCCATTTACTGCAAACAATATCTAAATACCACGAATAAGCATAAACTATTCCGTTAATAGAATCTGCAATACATTTATCCCACTTTTTAATATCAATTTCGCCTTGTTTTAGATATTTTATTTCCATTAATTTTGTTTTTCAAATGCTTTTGCTTTTTTAAGCATTTCTTCAAAAATATTTTGAGCATTTTTTGAATTTAAATAATCGTTATGCCATAAACTAACAAGTTGACTTTCAAGCTGTTTTAAGTTATTTAATATTCTATTTATTAATTCTTTTTGATTTATAATTGAATTATTAATTAAACACAAATCCATAACTGCAAAAGGTATAATTTTTAAATTCGTTTTTATATTTTGCTCTAAATCAAAGTAATAAAAAGAATTACAGGTTCCTGCTCTAAAACCGCAATAATTGCTGTAACCCATTGAATAATCTTCGCAAATGCCAATTTTTATAAGGTTTTTGTATGTTTTAGGAAATTCAATTTTTAAATAATGTTGCCTGCTTTTATTAATTTTTTTTCCTATTGTATTTTCTAAATTTAATTTTTCTGTTTCTAAAATTTTTAAGTCTCTATTTGAATAATATGAAGGATGAATAGCTATTTCATATTTTTCTGATATTTTATTTATTAAATTAACGAAATATTTATTGAATACAGAAAGATTTTTGTCAAATTTTGAATATTTAGAAAATAAAATAAAATAAATTGGTTTATAATTATACTTTTCGTGAACTTTATTTAAAAAATCGAAATTATCGAAAGGGTCTTTTTCAATTTTTGCAAGCACTTTTGTTTTTTTAACTATTTCTTTAAAGTTTAAGTTTAATATTAATTGAAAATATGAAAGTAAATTTCTTATAAACCCTTTTTGCAAATGCGCCGATGCATTATCAATATCAATTGTTGAAATAAATTTAAATTTGTTTTTTCCAAAATGCAAATCAGGAAAATGCTTAATTAGCTCTATTTTAAATAGTTTTGACCAAATATTTATTATCGGTTTTTCTAGAAATCCATTTTTAAAAGCTATGCTATTTTCTGCAGAAAAGCGATTATGTTTATCCTTTTTTAATGGTAAATATTCTTCATATCTGCTTACTAAATAAAAACTTGCGGAAAAAATATCAAAAGGAATTATTGATTTTTCTGATGATTTAAAGAACACTTTTTCGCTTTGCCAATTAAATAAATCAATTTCAATTTCAAAAATACTATCTTCAAATAATAAATTATTTGCTTTTAAAAACAAAAACTCTTCATCATAATCATCTGTATATGAATATATTAACTTATGTTCTTTTGAAGATTTAAAAAGTTCAAAATCATCAATTAATTTATATTTTAATTTTAAGATATTATTAAAAATCAAATCAAATGCATATTCATTTCGATTATTAATAACAGGAACGTAAATTAACAAACTGCTTTTATTGTTTTCCATCAAAAAACTATTTATTAATTAAACCTTGGTCAGCAAAACTAAAATATGATGAGTTTGCAATAATTATGTGGTCTAAAACACTAATATCCAACAACTTGCCAGCTTCTATTAGCTTGTTTGTAATTTTAATATCTTCATTACTTGGTTTTTTATTGCCTGACGGATGATTATGACATAAAATTATTCCACTGGCAAGGTTTTCAATGGCAAGTTTCATAATAATTTTAACATCAATAACGGTTCCGGCAATTCCGCCTTGGCTAATTCTGGTTTTAGCAATAACTTTATTAGCTCTGTTTAAAAAAGCAATCCAAAATTCTTCGTGAGGCAAATCTTCTAAAACAGGATTAAATATTTCATAAGCTTGTTCGCTCGATTGAATATTTTCTTTAATAATAATTTCCGAAAGTTTTCGTCTTCGCCCCAATTCCATTGCTGCAACAATAGAAATTGCTTTAGCTTGGCCAATTCCTTTAAATTTTTGTAAATCTTTAATCGATAATTTTCCTAATTGATTTAAATTATTATCAACAGAAGAAATTATTCTTTTGGAAAGCTCAACAGCAGTTTCTTCAAAGCTTCCGGAAGAAATTAATATTGCTATTAACTCAGCATCGCTTAAACTGTTTATTCCTTTTAGTAATAGTTTTTCTCTTGGTCTGTCTTCAATTGCCCAATTTTTAATGCTAAGTCTATCAGCCATTTGTAGTATTTATTTTTGTATGATTTAAAAATACATTAAATTTAATGAAATTTATTAATTTTTATATCTGTTAAATAATTAACGCTTTTAAAACTCATATTTTTAATGATAAATATTAATATTAAAGATATTTATTTTGAATTGTTAAATAATTACGCCAATAATAAAACATTAGAAGTTTATTGGTATGAAATAGCTAATAAATATAATTCAAAAAAAAGATTTTATCATAATTTAAATCATATAAAAGAAATGATTGTTTTGTCAAACATCTATAAATCTGATATTTATGATTTAAGTTCTTTACAATTATCAATTTTTTATCATGATATTATTTATAATTCGGAAAAAAAAGACAATGAATTAAAAAGTGCTTTTTTTGCAAAAAATCACTTAGAAAAAATTAATTTCCCTATTGAAAAAATTGAAAAATGTTTTAATTTTATTTTAGCAACAAAAAGTCACGAAAGTGCAAATGAAAATGATTTAAAATTTTTACTGGATTTTGATTTAGCAAAACTTGGTGCTGAATGGACTGATTATGAATTATATTACAAACAAATAAGAAAGGAATATTATATTTTCCCAAATATAATATATAATGACGGGCGACGTAAAGTATTAAAACATTTTTTAAAACAGGAAAGAATATTTAAAACTGACATTTTTTTTATTAATTTTGAAACTAAGGCAAAAAATAATATTGAAAAAGAACTAAGAATATTAACCTAATCATTAAAAAATAAAAAGCTTATGACAAAGTTTGCCATAATTGTAGCTGCCGGCTCCGGCGAAAGATTTTCGGGCAATATTCCAAAACAATTTGTATTATTAAAAGGATTACCAATTTTAATGCATAGCATAAATGCATTTTTTAATTTTGATAACAGCATTAAAATTATTGTAGTATTATCTGATAATCAAACACATACATGGAAAGAACTTTGTTCAAAATATGAATTTGAGATTAATCATAAAATTGTAAATGGCGGACAAACAAGGTTTGAATCGGTAAAAAACGGATTAAGTACAATTAATGAAGACAGCTTAATTGCAATACATGATGGAGTTCGTCCATTAGTTTCAAATACAACTATAAAAAACTGCTTTTCCACAGCTCAAATGCTAGGAAATGCTATTCCTGTTGTTGAACCTGTTGATTCTGTTAGAGAAATCGGATTTAATGAAAGTTTTTCGTTAAAAAGAAATAATTTAAGATTAATCCAAACACCACAAGTTTTTAAAACCGAAATTTTAAAAATTGCTTATCAGCAAAATTATAATTCAACATTTACAGATGATGCAAATGTTGTAGAATCTATTGGCGAAAAAATTAATCTTGTTGAAGGAAATATTGAAAATATAAAAATTACTACAAATACTGATTTAATAATAGCAGAAGCTTTGATTAATAATTTTGAATAAAAAAATCATTTTTTTAATACATTTTATCGTTTTTAAACAAATCCAATTGCTTAGGTTTTGAGAGTTTGAAATTATATGTCCAGGAAATATCAATTAATGGCCAAATAAAAAATTTATTTCCTGAAGGATAAGAACCATATGAAATTTTGTATCCGCCGGCAACAGTTAAACTATTTGTAATAGGCATTAATATTATTCCTTTGTGTTCAATTGCATAATCATTTATTGATGAGCCAACTGAAAGAAAATCTACATCAACAGAAAAATTTAAAAAATCATTAATGTGTCCATCTAAATCGGCTCCAACATACCACAAAAGTTTATCGTGATAAACAGAAGTTCTTTGATAAATAATTGGTTTTTCGATAAGCGGCAAAGTAGATTCGCCAAACTTTAAAGCAAATTGAACACCTATTTTTAAAGATAACAGTAAGTTTTCAGCTTCACATGATGTACGTTCAACTAATATTTTACTAAAAATAATTTCGTTTTTAAAAACGAATAATTTTGGAACAACCGAGTCAACCGGTATAATTTTTTCATAATCTCTTTTACGCACAATGTTTAAAAATATTGAAGGATAATTAATTCCATGCACAGTAGCTATAGAAAAAGACCTATTATACCAGTTTTTCTTTATTTGTGCATTTGGAAAAAAGAAAAACACAAAAGGTTGAGCAGATATTTCAAGAGTATTTGTTAATCCATATCTAGCTGGTCTAAAAGCACTTACTTCTAATCTGTTTTTTTGGATTGTTCTTGCGGTACCAACAGTCCATAAATCTAATTGTGAAAAAGATTTAAAATTAAAAACTAACAATAAAATTAATAACAGATATTTTGTTTTCATTAATTGTAAATTTAATTTATTTATGAAGAATTTTTATAAAAAAAATATTTGGCTGGTATAATTAATTTTTCATATTGTTTTTGAAAAGAATAGAAAAAAGTTTCCCCACCTTAAACCGGATTATTAAATGGTGGGGAAATCATTCTGCTTAAAATAAGCTGGCATCTGGAAAAATTCCAAGCAAGCTTCAATTCGTAAATCAATTCATTATTATAACGTACAATTATTTGAATTATTCTATTTTTATTAATAAAAATCTAAATAAAATCGTTTTTAAATAAAGCAGAAATTTTATTTATTGATTCATTAATAGGTAAAAATCTATAAGATAGAACATTAACTGTTTTTTCATTTGAATATACAGATTTTGTTTGAGCAGAACTAGCAATTTCTTTAGTTATTTTAGGACTTTTTCCTGAAAATAAAGAAAATAAATAATTTAATCGCCAAGCTAAAGATAATACAAATGAATTTGCATAAATTGTTGGTTTTTGAATTCCTAAAGAATCAGAAATTTTATTAAAAACATCTTTATAAGCCAAATTTTCTGTCGATACAATAAATCTTTCATTATTTATGTCACTTTCCATTAAATAAATCATAATTTTTATAACATCCTCAATATCAACATATCCAGTAGAACCTGAAGAATAAAATCTCATTCCTTTCCAAAGGTTGTAAAAAATTGAAGAGCTTCCCTTAGTCCAATTTCCAGCGCCCAATATAATAGAAGGATTAACAATAACAGCATTTAAGCCTTCAGTAATTCCGCGCCACACTTCTAATTCCGATCTGTATTTGCTTATTGAATATCCTGAATATCTATTACCGGGTTTTCTGAAAGTTTCTTCAGTAATAATATCATCAGTATCGCCCAATGCCGAAATTGAACTAACATGACAAAATTTTTCAATATTATTTGCAATAGCAGCATTTACCATATTTGCAGTACCACTAATATTAGTTTTAATCATTTTTTCTTTATCATTTGGATTAAAAGAAACAATTGCGGCTGTATGATAAACTTGCTTTATTCCAATCATACTTTCAATAATAGAGTCTGAGTCTAAAATATCAGCATCAAACCATTCAATTTTATTAAATAATTCATTTGCATTATCAGAATAATAACTAAAAATTTTTAAAACGTTATTAATATTACTGTTTTCCCTTTTTAAAGCTCTGACTTTTTCTCCTTTACTAATTAAGTAAAATAGTAAATGTGAGCCTAACAGGCCTGTTCCACCACTAACTAATATCATATTTTCAATTATTATATTAAATGATAAAGAAATAACAAAAATAAATACGCTTATCAATAATTCATGTATTTTTTTAATAATAATTGATAAAAATAGTAGCTTTGCTAAATATAATTAAGTTAATTTTATGTTTAATTTTAACCCTATAACTTCTATTGTTTTAAGCGCAATAACAGCTTTTGCGGTTGTATATTTTTCTATTCCAACTATCGTAAGAGTTTCAAAAATAAAACACTTATTTGCTGAACCTCAAGAAAGAAGCGCACATAAATATAGTATTCCAAATTTAGGTGGTTTATCAATTTTTGCAGGTTTTATTATTAGTATTAGTTTATGGTCAGATTCAAGTATTCTAAAAGAATTTCAATATATAATTGCAGCATTAATTATAATATTTTTTATTGGAATAAAAGATGACATATTAATAACAGCTCCTTTAACTAAATTTATTGGCCAAATATTAGCAGCAACAATTATAGTATTGATGTCAGATATTAGATTGACAAATTTACATGGTTTTTTTGGTATTAAAGAAATAGGATATATTTGGAGTGTTGTTTTAAGCATTTTTACAATACTTGTAATTATAAATGGATTTAATTTTATTGACGGAGTTGATGGATTGTCTGCCTCAATTGGAATAATTACAGCAGGTGCATTTGGTTTTTGGTTTTTAAAATCAACTTATTATCAGTATGTTATAATTTCCATTTCTTTAATGTCATCATTATTCTCTTTTTTCCTTTTTAATGTTTTTGGAAGTAAAAATAAAATATTTATGGGCGATACAGGCTCATTAATTATTGGACTTATTCTTTCAATTTTAGTAATTAAATTTAACGAATTTAATATAGATAAATCAAAAGCTTTTACAATGTATCCTGCACCTGCTGTTTCTTTTGGCGTATTAATTATTCCTTTATTTGATATGCTTAGAGTTATGTTTATCCGATTTGTAATTGGTAAACCAATAATGCAGGCGGATAAGAAACACTTACACCATCAACTTTTAGAATTAGGATTAAATCACATTCAGGTTACACTTATTATTTCATTTGTAAATGTAATATTTATATATTTTGTATTTTATTTCTCTAATTTCATAAGTATCAGGCAATTACTGCTTCTTATCTTAAGCGTTGCATTAATTCTTTCATATATTCCGCCTATTTTAATTTTAAGGAAAAAAAGAAAAGAGAAGAAAACAGACAATACAAATAGCTAACTATCAGTCAAATACATTTATTTTAATCAATGAAATTTAAAATCGGATATAAGCACAATAAAAAAAAATATTGGACAGGCAGAATTGATGATGTAAACGACATTGAATCAATGCGTTGGCATCAATCTGTAATTAATATCAACTTAAATAACCTAGATAAATTAATTGCAAATAATACCTATCATAATTTTTGTTTTATTGGTTTTGAATGTAACGAAGGCGTAAAAAGAAATTTAGGCCGAATTGGTGCTGCACAGGCGCCAGATTACATAAGAAAAGAAATGTCCAATTTTCCTTTCGATATAGATTTAAATATTTCACTTTACGATGCCGGAAATATAACCTGCATTGATAATGATTTAGAAAAATCGCAACAAAATTTATCAAAAGCAGTTGAACTAATTTTATCAAAAAATATTTTTCCTATAGTTTTAGGAGGTGGACACGATATTGCTTTTGGTAATTATTTAGGCATTTCAAATTTCCTGAAAAATAAAACAAACAATAAAATAGGAATTATAAATTTTGATGCACATTTTGATTTACGACCATATACAAAAAATGGTGTAAACTCAGGCTCAATGTTTTTACAAATTGCAGAAAATTGTATTGAACAAAAGAAAAATTTCTCGTACTATTGTGTTGGTATTCAGACTTATGCGAATACTAAAAGGTTATTTCATACAGCAAAAGAATTAAATGTAAAATATGAACTTGCAAAAGATATTAATCAGGAAAATATTGAAAAAACAAAGTCAAATTTAAGCACTTTTATTAATCAAAGCGATTATATATATCTGACAGTTTGTGCCGATGTTTTTTCATCTGCCTATGCGCCAGGCGTAAGCGCACCACAGCCATTTGGACTTTTGCCTGAAATAACATTACAATTAATTAAACATATTGTGCATTCAAAAAAGCTAATAAGCTTTGATATTGCAGAAATATCGCCAAGATTTGATGAAGACAACAGAACGGCTAAATTAGGGGCAATTATAATTTATTCGGTTATAAATGCAATGTCGGGAAATATTATTTGATTTTTCCCAAAATCTCTTGAGGCTCAAGGTAAATAAGCCTTTTGTAATTTTTGTATTTATCTGAAACCTTCGATTTATTTAAAATATAATCTGCCCAATCATACAACTGCCAGCCAAAACCATGTTTTATTGCAATAGAATCTATCGATTTTTCAAATTTTTCTCTTTTTTTTATCGATAAATAATTAATTGCTGTTTTTATAACTTGTAAATTGCTTTTTTTAGAATAATCTACTATATGTGCAATTTCGTGAGAAATAACACCTACTTGTGCATTAAAAGGAACATTCTTTAATAAAACATTTTCTAATTTTTTAGATTTATTATTTATAAAAATAATATATTTTCTTTTTGATTTTTTCTTAAAAATAAACCCAATTTTAGGTCGGCAAGCTAAGCTGGTTTTTAAATTTTTATTTTTAAAAGTAATGTTAATATGTTCTAATTCAGAATAATACAATAATACAATTAATGTTTGTAATTTATATTTTTTTGGCAATTTATTATTTAAGCTGATTTTTTTTTCGAGTATATTAATTTTACTCTTTAAATAATTAGTATCTATTTCTCTGCCAATTTGGTTATTTTGCGAAAAAGACAAAAAAACATTAAACCAGAATATTACCAAAAAAAATATTTTCTTGCTATACATAATTCAAATTAAAGCATTTATTATTTTACGAATAAACAAAATTATCAATAAATTAATATCTTAGCTAAACAAAAAAAAAGAATTACATTTAAAATATAAAATGTATAAAACAATTTATACCGATTTATCGAAATACGACAACAGCGAATATAATTCCGGTAAAGGATTTATTATTAAATCATTATGGTATTTAATTAATGTTTTGTTTTTTATAAATCCATTAAACCCTTTTAGCTTTTTAAAGATTTTTTTATTACGATTGTTCGGTTCAAAAATTGGTAAAGGCGTAGTAATTAAACCATCTGTAAATATAAAATATCCTTGGCGATTAAAAATTGGAAATTTTTCATGGATTGGCGAAAATGTTTGGATAGATAATCTTGCTGATGTAGAAATTGGAGATAATTGTTGTATTTCGCAAGGGGCAATGCTTATAACAGGAAATCATAATTATAAAAAACAAAGTTTTGATTTAATTACAGGCAAAATTATTCTGGAAGATGGCGTTTGGATTGGTGCAAAATCTGTTATAAATAATAACGTTTTATGTAAAAGCCATACTGTTTTATCTACAAATTCAGTTTTATCAAAAAATACAGAGGCATATTCAATTTATATTGGTAATCCGGCAAAAAAAATTAGAGAACGAAAAATAGAAACATCGTGAAAATATCAATTATTACTGCAGTTTATAATAACGAATCAACTATTAAAAAAACAATAGAATCTGTTATAAATCAAACATATACAGACATTGAATATATTGTTATTGATGGAAAATCGACAGACAATACTTTAAATTTAGTAAAAAATTATTCCGAAAATATTTCAAGGATAATTTCAGAAAATGATGAAGGCATGTATTATGCACTTAATAAAGGAATAAAATTAGCAAGTGGTGAAATAATTGGTTTTTTACATGCTGACGATTTTTATTCTAACAATTTAATTATTGAAAAAATTGCAAATGAATTTAAAAAATCAAAATCTGATTCGTTGTATGGTGATTTACAGTACGTTAGAAAAGCCGATACCAATAAAATTATAAGAAATTGGAAGTCTGGCGAGTTTATATTTGAAAATTTAAAAAAAGGTTGGATGCCGCCTCATCCCACTTTTTTTGTTAAAAAAGAAATTTACAAAAAACTGGGTGTGTTTGATACAAGTTATAAAATTGCTGCCGATTATGAATTAATTACCAGATTTTTAGGTAAATACAAAATTTCGACTGTTTATTTGCCAATTGTTATTGTAAAAATGCGATGGGGCGGAAAAAGCAATAATAATATTAAAAATATCATTATAAAATCTAAAGAAGACTATAAATCTATTAAGAAAAATGAAATAGGAGGAATTTATACTCTATTTTTAAAGAATTTCAGTAAAATAAAACAATTTGTGAAATAATCTTAAAAAAAGAGCATCAGAAAGAGGCTGTCTAAAAATAAAAACTTAGTCATCTGATGAATTTTCAATTAGCTGTTTTTTAGGATAATAAAATTCAAAATTATACTAAAATTATTCATCAGATGACTTTTTAGACAGCTCCTTAAAGGTTATAAAAAACTTTTATCTAATTTATAAAGTAAAACTAAATTAAGCGTTAGTATGTTGCTTATAAGCAGCAGCATCTAATAAATCATTAACTTCTGCTAAATCAGAAATTTTAATTTTAATTAACCAACCCTTGCCATAAGGATCTTTATTAACTATTTCAGGCGTATCTTCAAGATTAGGATTAATTTCAATTACTTCACCGGTAACTGGCATTAAAAGGTCAGAAACAGTTTTTACAGCTTCAACTGTACCAAAAACTTCTTCTTTCTCAAGAGTTTCGCCTTCGGTTTCAATTTCAATAAAAACTATATCGCCTAATTCACCTTGTGCAAAATCAGTAATTCCAACAAAAGCTTCATCGCCTTCTACTCTTAACCACTCATGGTCTTTAGTGTACTTTAAATTTTCAGGTATATTCATATTTCAATATTTAAAATAATTTTTATAATCTATATTTTTATACAAAGTAAAAATGAAAAAATCACAAACGGAAATTTATTTCAAAAAAATGTTTAATAATATTATGGAATTAAAGTAAACCTTACACTAAATCCAAATTTAATATTTGATGTTTTAAAAGCTGTTGATACACTAGGTGTATTAATTGCATGATCATAAAAAAATCTCAAATTAAATCTTTCGTTAAGAGCATAATCTGCAGAAAGTTTTAATGAAAAAGCTTTTTGTCCTGCAGTAATCTGATCTACAGCTTCTTCCAGTTTTCTAATAATTGTTAACATATCCATAATTGAAAAATCCGCTCTTAAATTTAAATCGCTTTTAAATTTTTGCTGATTATTTTTCATCTTTAAAACAATTGGTAACGCTTCAATACGATATCCTGCTCCAATAATTATTTCGTTATTTATCATATCTATAAGTTGATTGTTAGAAAAACTAAGCGTTAAAGTTCTTCCTTTTTTATATTCAAATCTTGTATTTATATTGTTTTTCCATGTAATATCTGCACCTATAAGTGGATTAAACTGTTCATTAATTGTTACTCCACTAATTTCTTCCTGAGGAATAAATAATTTATTTATCTCATCTTTTGTCCAACTATATCCATCATAACTTTTATCTGTCCAACTGTAAGAAGTATTTGTGTTAAAAGCACCAACATTATAAGTTGCTGAATATCCGTGATTTATACTAATACTTTTTATCAGTCTTTTAATAAATTTTATATCAGATAATCCATCATAAGTTACACGCCAATTTGGAATAGGAATTTTAGGAAACGGCGATAAAGAAGCTTTTTTGGGCGAACCACCTGAATATGCTGCTAAAAATGCAGGAATCAATACTTCCTGTGATAAAGGTCCGTATCCATTAGGATAGCCGTCATTTAATTCATTGCCTTCAATGTCAAAATTTGGATCATAAATATTCCATTCCGGACTATTTGCAAGCATAGATTCATTTCTCTCATTTGCAAGCCTCCAAGCAATATCCTTTCTATATAATTTGAAATTCTCGTAAGTTTTTGAGTAATAGTTAGTTCCGTATTCTTCAAATGCAGTTCTGATTGCAAGAAAAGTCATACTAAAACTTCCTGTATATAATTTATTTTGTAATGTGAATACATCTTCAGCATCAGCAATCCAATATTCATTTTTATTATTCGACATATTTTTCATTGCTGTAACATCAATTCTTAAACCCTTTAATGGCTCTAATGTGCTTTTTACATTAATATTGTATGTATGAGTCATTTGATAAGGAGAAGTTTGTAAAGAATCGGTTGTAATCCAGCCATTTTGAGCTGCATATTTTGCAAAATTATCATCCTGAATACCTAAAATAAAAGGATAACCTGGTGAATATAAATTATTTTGACTTGACAATCCAACAATCTTAGTATCAGGAAGATATCCTGGTAAAATTGTTCCATTTGTTTCGGTATATGATATTGAAATATTTTTCACTCCCATTAAAGCATAAACAAATCCTTCGCTTATAACTCTGAATAAATTTTCCTTTAATTCTCTTTTTCCTGTAATCTTTATGCTTACATTTGAATAATTATCTTTTGCTCTATATTTTACTTTATTTTCATTAACAACTATTAACTCGCCATCGATTTTATTTCCATTTTCATCAGTAACATCAATTTGAACATTTTCAGTTTTTAAATTATGAGTAATCGATTTTGCTATATCTTTTTTAAGTTTTACTGCATCTTTATTAAAATTTACCTCCTTGTATTTTTTGTTACTTTCCTTAACTCCACTTTTCATTTTATCTGAAATGGTTTTTAAAAAAGGAACGCTGTTATAAACTTTTAAGAAGTTAAGTTGCCCATTTATTTGAATTGTATTTGAATTTGAAATATTATTTCCAATAATAATATCATCTTGTTGCAAAGGTCCTGCTTGCCAATTGTAAGTAGATTTGTACATTGTATTTAAAGAAGTCCATCCTAATAATGGAATTTTTGAAATTGGCACATTATAATTTGCATTAAAAGAGTGGTTATATTCAACATTTCGTCCTAAATTTAAAATATTATCAAAAACAGAATCTCTTTTTACTGTATAATCATCTTCATTTTTGTCAATACGTCCGTAAGGCTCGTCAATTCTGGATTTATTATTTGCTGTAAACTGTAATTTTAAACCTTTTGTAATGTCATATTTAACATCATAATCTCTGTTCCAAATAAAATCTTTTTTATATGTTGGTAAAATAAGAGAATTTGGCTCTGTAATATTTCTAATCAACACTTCCTGAAATTTCTTATTCATATCAGTTCTGAATGAAATCATTGAAGGAGCTAAATAAAAATTAAAATCACTAATAAGTTTTAAATATTTCTTTTTCAGAAACTTAACAGATTTTAATGGTTCGTAATTTTTAGGTCTGTTATTAAAAACATAAGCAATAGAGCCATTATAATTTTTTTGAATATCGTGTTCGGTATTAATATTTCTTGAAAAAAGCTCGTTATAAGCAAAACTGGCCGAAAAATTAGATATATGATAAAATCTTTTTTTCTTATTTTTTAATTTTTCAGGATCACCTTCAAATTTAATATTTGTTAAATTAAAACTTCTCCTTTTAGTATAATCAACAACAATATTTCTGATAGAATCTTTCTCATTCTGCGATATTTCCGGATCAGAAAGAGTAGTTTTTAAAAGAATATCCGGATCTAAAGGATTATATTGAGGATTTCTAAAACTTTCTGAAACACCGTAATATAATGGAATTCTAATTCTTTTGTTTGAAGGAAAGAACTTTCCAAGTTCAAAATTTGAAGTAATATCATATTGATAAATATCTTCTTTTTGTCTTTCATTTAATTTTTGTTCAATACTTCCAAAACCAAAAGTACTGGCATTTCCAGAAAGAGTAACAGTTCCAAAATCGGCTAATTTAGTAGTAATTCTGGCATTTGCAGCCCAACCACCTTCTTCATTAAAGTCTGTCATTCTAAGCTCATTCATCCAAATAATACCTGATTTTGATAAACCATCATCCAAATTTGGATTATTTTGTTTACTTGGATTCCTAACTCCAATCATAACTGTTTTTATATTGCTAAGATTAGGACTACCAACCACTGTAACTTTGTGATTATCAACATATTCTATAAATGGTGTGGATAATAGCACAGTAGAACCTATATTTCGCATTGCATTATTTCTATGTTGTTTTACTAATTGTAAAATGCTAAGTTCAAAATCTATTCTTCCATCTCTAGGCCAAACTTTTTCTCTGGCGCTTTCTAAATCATTATCATAATATCCTGGCTGTGTGATTTTTAAAGGTATTTCATATTCATAGTAATTTTGCTTATAATCAGAACCTAAACGAATAAAAACGGTTAATTCATCATCGTTTAAAATTTCATCAACAAGAGATTCTCCATGAACTTCCATTTGCAATCTTTTGTATTGCCTAATATCTAAATCAACATTTTTATAAGCTGCTCTTGCATCTCCATCGTTAAGCTCTACAACTTTAAAAGAAATTGCTTGCTCGTTTAATTGTGTTAATTGCGGGTTTGTTGGATCAACAACTCTTGATATGCCTGGAGGTAAAACATAATTTATAGGCCAACGAGAACCATTCTCCTCGATACTAACAACCGAAATATCATATCCATCTTCAACATCCTGAGGATAAGAAACAGCCTCAGAACCTTCAGAAAGATTATATGAATAACTACGCCATTCACTTCTAACAAGGTCAAGTTTTGCAAATCTGGCAACAATTTCTTGATCAAAGTTTTTCATAAACATCCTCATAAATCTTATTGAACGAAAATCAGAAATAGGTCCAATTTTGGTTTCAGGCTCATTTATAGGGATTTTAAATTGATACCATTTTACTTTTGCTTCTTCATTATTTTTAAGAGTTACATTGCTTTCAATCATATCAGTAATATAATTCTCACCAACAACCATATCACTTGGTCTTAAGCTAACTTTGTATTGGTAATAACTTTCTTCTTCGTTTAAAGTATTGTCGAGGTTAATATCCTCAACATCAGGAAGTAATGTTGCAGAAGTTGGGTAATCTTCTGGTGATTGTTCTGCTGTGGGTGAATTACCTTCAAGTCCGTTAAAATTCTTATATCTGTCAAGAATGCTAAGATTTTGAGCATCATAATCAGTCCCTCTAAAAAAGTGGTAATTATCGCTAGAAGGGTCTGTAGATGCAATTGTATATGCTTGTGAACCAGCTCCATACATAGACGAAATAGAACTCAGATAATCGCTAAAGAAAGTTCTTTCATCATTATCGGAAAGTCCATCCATACCAACATCCTGATATTGACGAGCATTTGGGTCATTATCAAAAGCATTTACTAAAGATTGCTGCAAAGGAACTCTACCCCAAGTAGTTGTATCAACTAATGTTACAACAGAAGAATTTGGCAATCCATTTTCAAAACTTTTTCTTGAATCTTTTAAAATATCTTCAGATAAATAACCTAAGTTAAAGTATAAATCACCACCTGTATGAGTGTTATTTTCATCATTAATAAATGGATCCATTATCCAAAATTCAATAAATTCAATATTTGCAGCTTCGAAATCGTTAGTTGTCAATCTTCTCATTATACCGCCCCAACGTGTTTCTGGATTATTCAATTTTCCTTCAGCATTTATACCTGTGGAAATACCAGTAACTCCTTCAGCATCATAATTATAAACACCTTTTTCTTCAGGATAAAAAGCCATATTTGCAATACTTAATATAGTTGGATATCCTGTTGCACTTTCTTTATTTGGGAAAATTTCTTTTTCATAAACTTCTCTAACCAAATGATCTGATTGATCATTAACTGAAATGTGTGAAGGAGTTGCGGTTGTATTTCTTAATAAATCAGAATTAACATTATACCATGCAAATTTTGCTCTGTTAAACCCATTTTGAAGATTATTAATTAATTCACCTTCAGGAAATAAATCATTCTGCCCTTTAGGTGTACTTGCAATAACCCACGAATACTGAGATTTTAAATCAATAGTTGTTTTTGCCCCCTCAAAATCATCAATATATGCATTGCCTTGGTCTCCAATTGTTTTTGAATGCCCAGGAATTAATTGAGCAAATTCACCACTTATTTCAACAGTTGACATTTCTTTTGTTTCAATAAATGGAATTTTATCTATTAATCTTGTTAAAAAAGGAAATTCTGTTGTATATGTGCCGTCTAATCCCCAAATGGTGTTTGAAATTGGTTCATTACCAATATTTACTTTGTTAGTAAGAGGTTTTTCGCTAAGATGCAATATTGTTCCTCCCAAAGTAAAATTATCTGAAATAATATAATCAAGGTGAGTACCTAATAAAGTTTTTCTGTTGATATTAAACATACTATTACTTTCCAAAGAAATCTTTATAGGCGTTCCTGATTCTAATAAAGCCTGATTTAAAATTGTAACTCTACCTAAATTGTAATCTACAAGAAAATCATTACCTTCAGTTAATTCAACTCCATTTGCTGATACTTTTACAGAACCTTCCGGAATATTAATTGCATTTAATAAAATCTCAGCACCACCTGTAGATTTAAAACTTCCTTTAATAAGAAATTTGCTTTTTTCGGCAACCTGTCTGGCTTTACTTTGCGTAGAATCGTAAAGTTCTTCAAACACATATTCATCAGCAATATCATTATTAATTTGGGTTCTTAAATACGAGCCAAAAGGTTCTCTCTCAGGAAAAAATATTCGTCCATTTGATGAGTTAATTGTAATCCGTTCTATATAATCAAAAAAACCGTCAGGTTGTGGATCTAACTGATTATTAACCTGATCCAGCCCCATAACTTTTAATAAAGGCTTTCCGGCAATACTTCCAGCATCAATATAATTTATAAGAGTTCCTGTTTTATCGTCGTTATAATAAACATCTAATCTAAAATCCTCACTATTAACTTGGTATGAACCAATTGAATACACATTTTTCATCATTAAATCCCATGTAGGAATATTAGGAATTTGTGCCTGACTTTTCAATAATTTCAGAATTAAACACGAAGGAGCATTAATACCACTATTTGAAAACTCACCAACTTTATAAACTTTTCCGCTAATTGTATATTCAAATGCAACAGCAAGAACCTCATCGTCGTTTAAAGGTGATTTTAATGAAATATATCCTAATTTATTGTTAATGTCATATTCATTTGGTGAAAGAAGTCTTGCATTTTCAACTTTTGCATAATCGATAATTGGCGCAAAATCAGGAATTCCAGCTAAAGTTGATGTTACTTGATTTATGTTTCTAATTGGCGAATAAGTAGTATTCATTAACTGATACAGATTATTCAAATCATTACTTGGATATAAACCTGAACCATAAGGAGCAAATAGAGCTTGCTGATATGTATTGGTCTCATTTTCAGCCAAATCCATAAATCCCACAATATTTCTAGAATTTTCAAAATTACCGGTTTTGTTTGTAACCCAAACTTCAATTCTAGTAATAATTACAGCCGAATTAATTATTGGTAAATTTTTTAAAGCTTTATCGTAATTATCTTTAAAATATTGAGAAATAAAGAAATGTCTGTTAGCTTCATACTCTTCAGCTTTAAATTCAAAATCGCTTTTTTGAGCGCCTCCTTCAACTTCAATAACAGAAGTTTCAGATTTTTGTTGCGAAAAAATTGATGTTACTCTTAATTTTCCGAATTGAAGAGCGGTTTTTAACCCAAATAAACTTTGATTTCCTGTAATAAGAGTTCCTGTTAAAGGCAAAGAAACATTTCCGGCTTCAATACTTTGAATAATTTCATCTTCGTTTCCGGTATATGAAATTGTAGTTTGATTTTCAAAGTCAAAAGTGGCTTCAGTATTATATGTAATGCCAACTTTCATTTTTTCGCCAATATTACCTGTAACAGCCATTTGAATTTTCATATCAAAATCAAAAGTTGTACTTCTTTGTAAATTAATTGGCAATGTTGGATTTTCAATTTTTGAAATATTAACACCAAAAATAAGTTCTGCAGTTCCTTGAGGTTTTATATCAATAACATTAGAGCCAAAAATTCTATCAAATCCTTTAATATTGACATTAAGTTTTGGATTTAGATATTTATCTAAAAAAGATTGTCCGCCTTGTCCTGAATTTAGTCTTCTTTGTTCTATCCAATAATCTGAAATAGAATTTCTGCGTGAAAAATCTCTAAATTCATTAAAAGACATTAAATCTGAGCTTCTGTAATTATAATCGCCAATTTTATCTGTTACTAAAAATTCACCGGTTGAAGGATTATAATCAACTTCAGTTTTAATATTTGAAGGGTTTTTTAAATAAAGAGCCGAATTTTGATTTTGTTTTGAATATGAATCTTTATAGTCGTTAAACGGATATCTTAGTTTTGATGTGTCGCTAACAATTGTATCGTTTACAATAGTATCATTTATTCCAAGCCAATCAAATTTTAATAAAGAATTTGTTCTTATATTATTATGAAATCCAATATCATTAAATCCAAAAATAAAAATGCTGCTAAACATAATAATGATAGCAGGAAAAATATTTTTCTTTATATTTTTCAGGTTGTTTAGAAGCAATTTAGGTTTAGTATTTAAGTTTATTTTCTGTATTTCAATTTAATATGTTGCAAAAATAGAAAATCATTTCATTTGCTTAAAATTTAATTAATAATATTAAACTATGATTAAACGTAATTAAAGTTGTTTTAGTGCAATTTTAATAATTTCTTCTACTTTTAAATTTTGATTTTGATTTAGTATTTTATCAAGATTTTTTTCAACAGCTGCTTTATTAAAGCCAAGCATAATAAGTGCTGATAAAGCTTCTTCTCTATTAATATTTAATTCAGGAACCATAATATTACTCTCAGAAACTTTAACAATTTTATCTTTTAAATCAATAATAATTCTTTGTGCAGTTTTTATTCCAATACCTTTAATACTTTGTAAAGTATTTACTTTTCCTTGAATAATTGCATTTTTAATTTCATTAGTACTTATTGAAGATAACATCATTCTGGCAGTATTAGCTCCAACTCCCGAAACAGTAATTAACATTCTAAAAAGCTCTCTTTCAGACTTTTCAATAAATCCAAAAAGCAAATTAGCGTCTTCTCTAATTACTTGATGAATAAAGAATTTTTTTTCATCATTTTCTTTAATTTGAGAATAGGTGTTTAATGAAATATTAACAAAATATGCAATTCCTGAATTTTCAATAACTACATATGTAGGTGTTGATTCAATAATAATTCCTTTAATATATTCAAACATAAATTATTTTTTAATAAAATTTATTCAACGAAAGTAATTAAAAATTATCTCAGTAAATTTAAAAATAAAAATTTAAACAAAAATATCAATAATTTCATCAAACTCACATGTACATATATTACTTGTTTTATTTGTTAATTTTCAATTATTTACGAGCGTTTTCGATGTAAATAAAAAACACAATCAACAGAATATCAATGAAAAATATAGATTGCTAATTTTTTAAATATTATGCATGTCAATATTTTTTTCTATTTTCGTGCAATTTTAAAAACCTAATCAAACAAATAAATTAATTATGAAGTTGAAATTATTTATCAGCAGTTTAATATTACTGCTTGTGCTTCCACTGCAAACGTTTGCTAGCGAAGCCGATTTAGTAATTCCTGAAGGAGTAAAGACTCAAACAATCTTGTATTGGGGCTTTCTTATTACTTTCACCGGATTTTTATTCGGATTATACCAATTTATGAAAGTAAAAAAGATAAAAGCTCATCAGTCAATGTTGGATGTTGCCAATGTAATCTATGAAACAGGAAAGATTTATCTAATTCAACAAGGAAAATTTTTAGGAATTCTTTTCCTTTTTATTGGAACTGTTGTTGCTTTTTATTTCGGATATTTATCTGATGCAAATTTTGGCGTAGGTGGCGTATTTATGATTCTTGGATGGACGATTTTGGGAATTCTTGGTTCTTACAGTGTTGCATGGTTCGGAATTAGAATGAATACACTTGCAAATTCAAGAATGGCTTTTGCATCGCTTGAAAGAAAACCTATTAAATTACTTAATATTCCATTAAATGCAGGAATGAGTATTGGAGTAGTTTTAATCTCTCTAGAATTAATGATGATGCTTATCATTTTATTATTTGTCCCAGGCGAATATGCTGGAGCAAGTTTTATTGGTTTTGCAATAGGTGAATCTTTAGGAGCTTCTGCTTTAAGAATTGCAGGCGGTATTTTTACAAAGATTGCAGATATTGGTTCTGATTTAATGAAAGTCATTTTTAAAATTGGAGAAGACGACCCTCGTAATCCTGGAACTATTGCTGATTGTGTTGGTGATAATGCCGGTGATAGTGTTGGCCCTACAGCAGATGGTTTTGAAACTTATGGTGTAACAGGTGTTGCTTTAATCTCTTTTATCCTACTTGCTGTTACTGACGTTGCTTATCAAGTAGAATTACTTGCATGGATATTTGTAATGAGAATTATGATGATTATTACTTCAATTGTTTCTTTTTGGATTAATGGTGCGATAACAAAAGCTAAATATCAAAATGCTGATGAACTTGATTTTGAAAAACCATTAACTACACTAGTTTGGATAACATCAATTTTATCAATCTTAGTAACTTTTGCAGTTAGCTACTTATTAATAAAAGATTTACCAAATAATTTGTGGATAAGTCTTTCAGTAATTATTAGTGCAGGAACACTTGGTGCAGCCCTTATTCCTGAGTTTACAAAATTATTTACAAGTCCAAAATCTACACATGTACAAGAAGTTGTAGAGGCTTCAAAACAAGGCGGTGCTTCATTAAATATACTTTCTGGATTAGTTTCCGGAAACTTTAGTGCATTTTGGAATGGCATGGTATTCTTCTTTTTAATGTTTATTGCCTATTATACAAGCACATACGGACTTGATGAATTTATGATTTATCCTTCAATTTTTGCTTTTGGATTGGTTGCATTTGGTATGTTAGGAATGGGACCTGTTACTATTGCTGTTGACAGTTATGGACCTGTAACAGACAATGCTCAATCAATTTATGAACTTTCATTAATTGAAGAAACTGAAGGTATATCAGCTGAAATTGAAAAAGATTTTGGTTTTAAACCTGATTTTGAAAAATCTAAATATTATCTTGAAGCAAATGATGGTGCCGGAAATACTTTTAAAGCTACAGCAAAACCTGTATTAATTGGTACAGCTGTTGTTGGTGCAACAACCATGATTTTCTCTCTTATACTTGTTATTAAGCACACTCTTGGAGTTGAGCCTGCAGAGATTTTAAATCTATTAAATCCTTATACAATAATGGGATTTCTTTTGGGCGGTGCTGTAATATACTGGTTTACAGGTGCTTCAATACAAGCTGTTACAACTGGTGCTGCTAGAGCTGTTGAGTATATAAAACTCAATATTAACCTTGATCCTGATGCTCCTAAAAAAGCAGATCTTGAAAAATCAAAAGAAGTTGTTCAAATTTGTACTGTTTATGCTCAAAAAGGAATGTGGAATATTTTTATTGCTATATTTAGTTTTGCTCTTGCATTTGCATTTATTTCTTCTCCTGGCGATACAAATGCTCCTGTAGCATTGTTTGTTAGTTATTTGATTTCTATCGCATTTTTTGGTTTATTTCAAGCAATATTTATGGCTAATGCCGGTGGATCTTGGGATAATGCAAAAAAAGTAATTGAAGTTGATATGCAGGAAAAAGGAACTCCTTTACATGATGCTTCTGTTGTTGGCGATACTGTTGGCGATCCTTTTAAAGACACTTCTTCAGTTGCATTAAATCCTGTTATAAAGTTTACTACTTTATTTGGTTTACTTGCAATGGAAATTGCAATTGCTCCTCAATTTAGAGCAGTTTCTACATATATTGGTTTGGCATTTTTAGCTGTGGCTTTGTATTTTGTTTACAGATCATTTTATAAAATGAGAATTAATCAATAAAGCTGAATTAATTTAATAAAAAAAGAGGCTGTTAATTTAATAACAGCCTCTTTTTTATTTAAACTTTCTACACAAACTTAGTTTTCTCTTTGAGCAATTTTTTATATTCTTCATCTAAAAAAGGTGAAATTTTATCGTAAACATCTTTGTGATAATCATTTAACCACTTTTTTTCTTCAAATGTCAACAAATTAACATCAACCGGTTTTGTATCTATCGGGCACAGAGTTACAGTTTCAAATTTTAAAAACTTTCCAAACTCATTTTCCTTATCTTCTACAACCAGAATCAAATTTTCAATTCTTATACCGTGTTTATCTTTTCTGTAAAAAGCGGGTTCGTCTGAAGTAAGCATTCCAACTTGTAAAACTGTTGCTTTATTAATAGTAGAATTTGTACTTATTGATTGAGGTCCCTCGTGCACATTCAGGAAAAATCCAACTCCGTGTCCGGTTCCGTGCCCGTAATTCATATGATTGTCCCACAAAGGTTTACGAGCAAAAGCATCTAATTGTACACCTTTAGTTCCATAAGGAAAAACAGCCATTGCCAAATTAATAGTTCCTTTTAAGGCAAGAGTAAAATCGCGCTTTTCTTCATCAGTTAATTTACCTAATGTAACAGTTCTGGTTATATCAGTAGTTCCTCCAAAATACTGTCCGCCTGAATCAACCAGATATAAACCTTCGGGTTTTAATTCTACATCGGATTCTTTTGTAGCACTGTAATGAGGCATTGCACCATGAGACTTATATGCTGAAATTGTACCGAAACTTTCGCCAAAAAAACCTTCTTGCTCTGCTCTAAAATTTCTTAGTTTTTCAGATGCTGAAATTTCGGTAATTTTTTCTTTCCCTACATTTTTTTCAATCCAATAAAGAAATTTAACCATTGCAGCGCCATCTTTAATCATTGTTTCGCGAATATGAGAAATTTCGGTTTGATTTTTTTCGGCTTTCATAATTGAGGTGATATTAATATCATCAATTATAAAACATTCCTTAGGAATAGAATTATAAAGAGCATAATTAGTTTTAGACAATTGGGTAAAAACAGTTTTGCCGTTTTCCAAATTGGATAAATCAGAATAAATCTGAGTATATGGTTTTATAGAAATATTATTAGTAATAAGCTCTTTATTAACACTTTCTGTTAGTTTTTCTTTATCGATATATAAAGTTGCTTTATCTGAAGAAACTAGTGCATATGAAATTGCAAGTGGATTATAATCAATATCATTTCCTCTTATGTTAAAAAGCCAAGCAATGTCGTCTAGCGATGAAAGTATGTGATAATCAATACTTTGCTCGTTCATTTTTTCATTTAATTCTTTTATTTTTTCGTTTGATGATTTTCCGGCATATTTAATATCGTGAATAAAGATTTTATTTTTTGGTATTTCAGGTCTGTCTGTCCAAAGTGTTTCAATAAAATCAAGACTTCCATTAATTTTTATTGATTTTCTGTTAAAAACAGATTCCATAATTTGAATTAATCCAACAGGAAAAACTTTTGCATCAAAAGCTACAGTTTCGCCAACTTTCAATTCTTTATTAAGCCATTCAATATATTCAGGTGTGTGCGGAATTTTCAATTTCACTAATTCAAATCCGGAATTTTTAAGCTGATTTTCGGCCTGAATAAAATATCTTGAATCTGTCCATAATCCCGCAAAATTTTGTGTAACTACAATTGTTCCGGCAGAACCAGAAAATCCTGAAATCCAGTTTATTACGCGCCAATGATTGGCTACATATTCGCTTAAATGTGCATCTGTCATTGGTATTATGTAAGCATCTATATTGTGCTTATTCATTAATTTTCTTAATGCTGATAATTTTTCTTTTGAATTCATATCGAAATTGAATTTGTGTTATAATTTATAATTATCAAAGTTAAAATTTTTTTAAATATCCTTTTTTAAATATTAATTAATTTGCTTAACCCGAAAAATTACCTTCGGTGAGGGCTTTCGCCGTTCATTGAATTTTTCCAATTTACGATTGCGATTAAGTTCAGCTAAATTTTGCTAGCCCAAAATTAAGCTTCACTAAATCGGGGTTTCCCTCATTTAGATTGGCTTACGCCGAGCTAAAGGTTCATGTGTAGAAAAACCCATGAATAATGCGGGTTAATAATATTTTAATTTAATTTTGCTGAAAACTTGGAATAATGACAAAATATAAAAATCCGTGTAAACTGATATGCAAATATAACGAAAAAGACTTATGCACAGGCTGTTACAGAACAAAAGAAGAAATAATAAATTGGATAAATTACTCGGAAAAAGAGAGAGAAGAAATTTATAAAAAAATTATTGAAAGAGGCGGAAATCCTTATGAAAAAAAAAGATATGATTGAAAAATTAAAGTGTAAAAAATCAATAATATTATTTATTAACTAAATATGAATCAGATAGATATAAACAAAATTGACAATTATTTTTTTATAGGCGTTGCAGGAGCAGGAATGAGTGCTATTGCACAATATTTATCGGGAATTGGAAAAAAAGTTTCGGGTTCTGACAGATATTTTACAACAGATAATTCGAGTAAAATAAGGATTCAATTAGAAAAAGCAGATATTAAAACATATCCGCAAGACGGAAGTGCAATAAGTGATTTTATTGAAATTGTTGTTGTATCTACAGCTGTTGAAGAGCAGAACATTGAATATCAAGAAGTTATAAGAAGAAATCTAAAAATAGTTCATCGTGCAGATTTACTGGCTGCCATATCAGAAACTAAAAAAACGATTGCAATTGCAGGAACTTCAGGAAAATCGACAACCGTTGCAATGCTTTATCAGATTATGGAATACGCAAATTACAATCCATCGCTTATTACAGGCGCTGGTTTAAGTAAGCTAATAAAAAAAGGAAAAATTGGAAATGCTGTTGCCGGCAAAGGAAAATATTTAATTATTGAAGCTGATGAATCTGACGGAACTTTGGTTAAATATAAAGCAGATACAGGCGTAATTTTAAACATTGAAAAAGACCATAAAGAACTTGAGGAATTAGAAGAAATATTCGGAACATTTAAAAAAACTACAAAAAACATGTTTTCTGTAAATCAATCAAATAAAAGAGCATCAAAATTTTCGGAAAATAGAAATTTTGATTTTGGTTATGATGTTGATTGTAAGTACAATGCAATTAATTTTAAACAAAAAGGATATAAAATATTTTTTAATTTAAATAATGAAAAATTTGAAATTTCGACAATAGGAATGCATAATATGGAAAATGCACTTGCTGCAATTTCTATTGCAAATTTGAATGGAATATCATTAAAAAAATGTGCTGATGCATTAAAAACATATGAAGGAATTTATAGGCGAATGCAGATAATTAGTCAAAATGAAAATATTACATTAATTGACGATTATGCACATAATCCTGTAAAAATTGAAGCTGCGATAAAAGCTTGTCAGCAAAATGATAATCGTGTTATTGCTTGGTTTCAGCCACATGGTTTTGGCCCAACCAGATTTTTAAAAAATGAATTTATAGAAAAAATATCTAACACATTAAGAGAACAAGACCAAATTTGGATGAGCGAGATATATTATGCAGGCGGAACTGCTAATAAAGATATTTCGGCATTGGATTTAATAAATGGAATAAAAATCAAAAATAAAAAAGCTTTTTTTATTGAAAACAGAAATGATTTTATTCCGATTTTAAAACAAAATATAAAAACAGGCGATACAATTTTATTAATGGGCGCACGAGATCCTTCGTTAGAAGATTTTACACAACTAGTTAATAATAAGCTATTTACGCAATAACACATAAGAAAATGAAAATAAGTTCAACACCACGTTTATCATTAATATTAGCGCTTCTATTTTCAATTATTACGGGAATTTTGATATTTATAACAAAATTAACCGATAAAACAGATTTTGTTGCTTATACAATTTTTTCTGTATTATTAAGTTTTTTAATATTATATGTTGCTTTATACTACACATTTAATGCATTGATAATCAACAAGATAAAGCCATTGTTTGACACAGTTAGTTCGCTGCAATTAACAAGTGATGACATTCAAAAAAATATAGATGATGGCGAACTTTTAGAAAATATTGAAAAAAAAGTAATGATTTGGTCAAAAAGCAAAATTGATGAAATTGCATTTTTAAAAGCAAACGAAAAATACAGAAAAGAATTTTTAGGAAATGTATCTCACGAACTAAAAACACCTTTATTTAATATTCAAGGCTATATTTTAACATTGCTTGACGGCGGAATTCATGATAAAAAAATTAACATTAAATATCTTGAAAGAACAGAAAAAAATATAAACAGACTTATTTCTGTTGTAGAAGATTTAGAAACTATTTCGAAATTAGAATCAGGTGAAATTCAATTAAATATAGAAACTTTTGATATTATTAAATTAATATTGGAAGTATTTGAAATGCAGGAGATTAGAGCAAATAAAAAAAATATAAAATTAAATTTTTACGAAAAATACAAAAAACCTGTATTTGTAAAAGCAGATAAAAAAGGGATTTTCGATGTAATAAGCAATTTGGTAATTAATTCAATTATTTACGGAAAAGAAAACGGAAAAACTATTATTAAAATAGAAGAAAAAAACAAAACCGTTTTAATTCAAATAGAAGACGATGGAATTGGAATATCCGAAAATAACTTACAAAGAATATTTGAAAGATTTTACAGAGTTGATACAAGCCGTTCAAAAATTCAAGGCGGAACAGGACTAGGTTTATCCATTGTAAAACATATGCTTGAAGTTCATAAACAAAAAATAACGGTTAAAAGTAAATTTGGTGAAGGAAGTTCTTTTAGCTTTTCCTTAAATCAAGTTTAAATTAACAAAAACTTAATATTCTGTTAACATTATTATAACTAGTTTTGTAAAAATTATATATCAAATTCATATTAAAAATGAATAATAAAAATTTTAGAATCCTAATTGTAGATGATGAAACTGATATTCTTGAATTTATCGGATATAATTTAAGAAAAGAGAATTTCACTGTTTATGAAGCAAAAAACGGTAAAGAAGCCATTAAGACAGCAAAAAACACAATTCCACATTTAATATTAATGGATGTAATGATGCCGGAACTAGACGGTATTGAAGCATGCGAACAAATAAGATTGATTCCTGAATTAAAAAATACTTTAATTGCTTTTTTAACAGCAAGAGGTGAAGATTATTCGCAAATAGCTGGTTTTGATGCAGGAGCTGATGATTACATTACAAAACCAATTAAACCTAAAGTTTTAATAAGCAGAATAAAAGCACTTTTAAAAAGGCATAATTCAAAAATAGATTCACATGAAAATGAAGAGATTATAATTGAATTTGGCAATTTTCGAATCGACAAAGAAAAACATTTGGTTTATAAAAATAATTCCGAGATTAATTTACCAAAAAAAGAATTTTCGCTTTTATTATTATTAGTATCAAAAACTCATAAAGTTTTTACAAGAGAAGAGATTTTTGAAAAAATTTGGGGAAATGATATAATTGTTGGCGACAGAACAATTGATGTGCACATAAGAAAACTTCGCGAAAAAATTGGTGATGAATTTATTCAAACAGTAAAAGGTGTTGGCTATAAATTTGTAAGCTAGTTTTTTTTTAATATTATAACTCAATTAAAGAAAAACCCAAGTTTAATTTCATAAATACTAATAAAGAATTAAATTTTTCATGATATAAAACAATCTCGGTTTTCTTTTTATTTTCTTTTCTATCAGACCAATCATTAACCATTCCAAATACTTCAATATTTGAAACTTTTCCTTTTATTTGTAATTGACAATTTATGTCTGTATGAATACCAATATTTACTTTTTCATTTTTAAGCTTTAAACTTGTATTAAGCTTATTTTCAGTCAAGTAATTAATTAATTTTTCTTTATTTTCATTACTTATATTATATTTTGCTGATGAATTTGTTCTTGCTTTAAAACCACCATAATTATTTTCGACTAAAACAATATCATTTTCAATTAAAATATATGTTTTTTTACTATTACAATCTTTACTCTTTTCTTTATTAAAAATAATAAGCTTAAAATAAAAATTGTTTTGCGCAGCAGTAGGTTCAGTAATTTCTTTATTATCAGCCATATAAGCAAAAGAAAACAAATTAATACTCAAAATAAGAGATAATAATTTAAACATTAATATAGAAATCAGAATTTATAAAGAATATTGTTATTAATATTAAATTAATAAATATCTACGTCGCGAACAACATCCTGAGAAACACCATGTTCTTTATAATACTTATCACAATCAGTTTCAACTCCATCATCAAATTCAGGTCTTTCAAAATTAGCTTTGCTAATTCCTAATTTTTCATTAGCATAAACATTTTGCATATATAAAGCCCAAATAGGAAGAGCCATACTTGCACCTTGTCCATAAGTGCCACTTGCAAATCTAATACTTCTTTCTTCGCCACCAACCCAAACTCCAGTAACTAGATTTGGTACAATACCCATAAACCAACCATCAGAATTATCATTAGTAGTTCCAGTTTTTCCTGCAATTTCATTTTTAAATCCATACTGATATCTCAATCTAACACTTGTTCCGCCATCAACAACGCCTTGCATTAAAGTTATCATTCTAAAAGCTGTGCCTTCGCTAATAACTTCATTCTTTTTTGGTTTAAAAGTTGAAATAATATTGCCATTTTTATCTTCAATTCTTGTTACAAAAATTGGCTCAACATAAACACCTTTATTAATAAAAGTACCATATGCTCCAACCATTTCAGAAAGTTTTACTTCTGCTGCACCAACGCAAATTGAAGGAACTTCGGGAATTTCACTTTTAATTCCCATTTTTTTTGCAAGTTGAACTGCTGTATGCGGATTATATTGTTTTAAAACCCATGCTGATATTTGATTCATTGATTGAGCTAAACCAAATTTCAAACTTACCATTTTACCTTCATACTTTGTTAAACCACCACCTGTCGAAAACTTTGGTGTATAATCATCTTGTCCTTCAGGCATTTCAAAAGTTACAGGAATATTTGGTACTTGATGACATGGAGAAAAACCGTCAGGCATCATAGCCATTGTGTAAATAATTGGTTTAAATGTAGATCCTACTTGTCTTCTGGCAAGCATAACATTATCGAATTTAAAGTGCTCATATTCAATATCTCCAACATAAGCTCTAACGTATCCGGTTTGAGGTTCAAATGACATTACGCCGGCATGCAAAAAATGTTTATAATATAAAATAGAATCCATTGGCGACATAACAGTATCAATATCTCCATTCCATGAAAAAACAGTCATTCTAGTTGGGGTTCTAAAATTTTTTGCAATTTGTGCAGAATCTAGTTTAGCCTCTTTTTTCAAAACACGATATCTTTCGCTTCTTATCATTGCCAAATACATAATTTTATTAACCTCTTGTTTAGTAACTCTCCAATCAAACGGTGCTCTGCTTTTTCCTTTTTTCATTTTAAAAAAAAGAGGTTGAAGATATCCGCCCATATGCTCTTTTACAGCTTCTTCGGCATATCGCTGCATATCGTAATTGATTGTTGTATAGATTTTTAACCCATCACTATAAATATCATATGGTTTTCCATTTGGTTTATTATTTTTATTACACCATCCATATAATGGGTTTTCCATCCATTCAATTGAATCTTCTTGAAATTTGCTGTAAGCGTAAGAGGCATAGTTTTCTCTTTCTGGTTTATGCCTTGTTAATGCTGTTCTTAAATATTCTCTAAAATATGTTCCATATCCTTGTTTGTGAGATTGAACACTGTAATTTAAGTTTAATGGAATTGTTTTTACCGAATCATATACTTCTTTTGTAATATATCCGTATTTATACATTTGATATAGAACAACTTTATTTCTTCTGTTTAAAGAATTTTTTGGATTTCTAACCGGACTATATAAAGTTGGTGCATTAACAATTCCAACTAAAAGAGCTGATTGTTCAAGATTTAAAGAATCTGGTGGTAAATTAAAAAATGTTCTTGAAGCTGCCTTTATTCCGTATGCCTGACTACCAAAAGGAACTGTATTGAAATACATTGCCAGAATTTCTTCTTTTGTATAATTTCTTTCAAGTTTAACAGCAATTACCCATTCTTTAAATTTAGTAATCGCCATATTTGCAACATATGAAATTTTTGATCTGTTTTCTACAGTATCTCTAGGGAACAAGTTTTTAGCAAGCTGTTGAGTTATTGTGCTGCCTCCACCACTTCTTTTTTTACCCATCAAAATAGTTTTAAAAAGAACTCTTCCTAAACCTCTAGGGTCGATTCCTGAATGTTCACTGAACCGAATATCCTCGGTGGCAACAAGTGCATTTACAAGGTTTTGAGGTAGATTATCAAACTGAACAACAGTTCTGTTTTGTCGATAATATTTTCCTAATAATTGCTGATCTGCAGTGAAAATTTCTGAAGATAGATTACTATTTGGGTTTTCCAACTCTTCAAAAGAAGGCATAAAGCCTAAATTTCCTGTTGAAATTAATGTAAATAAAATAAATATAAATAATACAGGTACTAAAAGTATTATCCAAAAAATTTTAATTGTTTTTATATTTCTTCTTGTAACTTCCTCACTCATAACTGCTTATAGCTTAATTGTTGTTTAAAAATATGAGATAAATGTAACGCATACTTACCACAAAGATAAAAATAAATCTCAAATTTATTTAATTTCCATATTTTAAGGAATGTTAAAATCAATATAAATTAAAAAGGCTCTTTAATCATTTAAATTTATAATGATTTTTCTTCCACCAATAACATATCCAATTGTTTTCTCTGAAGATTAGTTCTAATAATTTGAACTTTAACATCATCGCCTAACTGATATTTTTTCTTTTTTACTTTTCCAATAATACTGAAGCTTTTTTCATTAAATTCATAAAAATCATCGTCCATATCTTTTAAAGCAACCATTCCTTCAATTCTTGTTTTTTTAAGCTCAACATACATCCCCCATTCAGTTACGCTAGAAATAACACCTTCGAAAACTTGCCCGATTTTATCTTGCATAAACTCAACTTGCTTATATTTTATAGAAGCTCTTTCAGCCATTGCTGCTCTACGTTCCATATCAGAACTGTGTTTACACATTTTTTCATATTCACTTTTATTTGCTGATTTTTCTTTCTTTATTAAGTAAGATTCTAATAATCTATGAACCATTAAATCAGGATATCTTCTAATTGGTGAAGTAAAATGAGAATAAAAATCGAAAGCTAATCCATAATGTCCGATATTATTGGTTGAGTATTCGGCTTTAGCCATTGATCTAATTGCCAGATTTTCAATTACATTCTGTTCTGCTTTTCCTTTAACTTCTGTTAATAAATCATTAAGTGAGCTTGCAATTTCTTTATTGCTTTTTAAACTAATATTATATCCATATCTTTTAATAAAACTAGAGAAATTGTTTAGTTTTTCCAAATCTGGTTCGTCGTGAATTCTGTAAACAAAAGTTTTAGCTTCTTTTTTTGGTTTTTCATTACCAATTTCTTCTGCTACTTTTTTATTAGCTAAAAGCATAAATTCTTCTATCAGTTTATTAGAATCTTTAGATTCTTTAAAATAAACGTCAATAGGTTTTCCTTCTTCATCAACTTCAAATTTAATCTCAATTTTATCGAAAGATATTGAGCCTTTTATATATCTTTTAGCTCTAAGTTTTTTAGCTAATTCGTCTAATTTAAGAATTTCAGAGGCAAGTTCTCCATTTTTATTTTCAATTATTTCCTGAGCTTCTTCATATGTAAATCTTTTATCAGATTTAATAATAGTTTTGCCAATCCAATATTTTATAACATTTGCATTTTCGTCCATTTCAATTACTGTTGAAAAACAAAGTTTTTCTTCATCCGGTCTTAAAGAACAAACAAGATTTGAAAGTTTTTCTGGTAACATAGGAACCACTCTATCAACAAGATACACAGATGTTCCTCTTTGAAAAGCTTCTTCATCAATAATGGAATTTGGAGTAACATAATGGCTAACATCAGCAATATGAACTCCAATTTCATAATTATCATTTTCTAATTTTGTTATCGATAAAGCATCATCAAAATCTTTTGCATCTTTTGGGTCGATGGTGAAAGTAATTATATCTCTAAAATCTCTACGTTTTTTTATTTCTTCATCAGAAATTTTATCTTCAATTTTTTCAGCTTCGGAGTTAATAAATTCCGGAAATTTAAAAGGCAATTCAAATTCAGCAAGAATTGCATGCATTTCAACATCATTATTTCCGGGTTTACCAAGCACTTCAACAATTTCACCAAAAGGATTTTTTGCATTTTTAGGCCATTCTGTTATTTTTGCAATAGCTTTTTCGCCATTTTTTGCGCCGTTTAATTTTGTAATTGGTATAAAAATATCATAAGGCATATTTTTACTCTCAACTATAAGAAATGCGAAATTTTTTGATAAATCAACAATTCCAACAAAAGTTGTTTTTGCATGATTTAATATTTCAACTACTTCGCCTTCTAAATTATGTTTTTTTCTTCTTGCATATAAAGAAACTTTTACTTCATCGCCATGAAGTGCATGAATTAAATTGTTTTGCGAAATAAAAACATCTTCGCTTATTTCATCTGAAATAATGTAAGCTGTTCCTCTCCTAGTCATATCAACAATGCCGGTAATATACGAACCACTTGAAATAAACTTAAATTTGCCTGTGTAAAGTTCTTCAACGTTTCCACTTTCAACTAAATCATAAAAAACCCTTGTTATTAATTTTTTAGTTTCATTGTCAGTAATATCCAAAATTTTTGATATTTGCTTATAATTATAAAGCATTGTTGGATTATTTCTGAATATATCAAGAATAAACTTTTTTAAAGTTATTCTATTATACGATGGTAAGTTTTTTTTCTTATCCTTTTTTTTATGTCCCATACACAAATATTTTAAACCCAAAGATACTATAAAACTTAAATGCAAAAAAATATCAAATAACTTATTGATAAATAATTATTTTTAATTAAATTGCCTGAAACTATTAAATATCAGACCTTATGCTATTAGATTCAAAAATATATTCTGTAACAATTTATAATGACAGGGCTTTAGTTAAAAGACATTCTCTGGTAAGTTTAAATGAAGGCGAACATCAATTAATCTTTGAAAATCTGCCTCTTTCGATTGATGAAAATACTGTTCAAGTTTCTGGAAGTGAAGGACTTATTCTTTATGATGTAAAATTAAAAAAAAATTATCATAAAGAAATTCCTGATGAGAAAAAGAAAATATTGGTTGATGAAAAAAAAGAAATCGAAGTATTAATTGCAGAAATAAATGATAATATTTCAAATACAAATAAAGAAAAAGATTTTTTACAAAATATTGCACAAAAAACAGCAGAATCGCCAAAAAAATCTATGCTTAGTTTTTTAGTTAGCGAAAAACTAACAGAAATGCTTGATTACTATAGAAAACGTTTAGATTATTTAGATTCTGAAATCAGGAATTTTAATTACGAATACATTAAAGTTGAAGAACGTTTAAAAAAAATTGAAATTGAATTAAAAAATTTTAATCAAAATCAATTAAAAACTAAAAATCAAGTTGAGCTAAGAATATATGTACCCAAAAAAGCAGAACTTAATATAAGTTTCTCATACATTGTATTTGGCGCATCGTGGCGACCTGCATATGATTTAAGAGCAGACACTGAAACAAAAAAAATTAAAATATCGTATGATGCTGTTATACAACAAAATACAGGCGAAGAATGGAATGATACAGAGTTAAAATTATCAACAGCCAAACCACACATTTCGGCAATTAAGCCGGATTTACCTCCATGGTATCTTAGTTTTCATGTTCCTGTTGCAGATGTTTATATGGCAGAAGAAAATAATGAAGAAATAGACTATAAATCAAAAAAAAGATCAGCAAGTCCGTCACCTAAAATTATGGCTAGCGGAAAAGAAGGTTTTGGTTCAATGAATTTACTTGAAAAACCGGTTGCTAAAGTTGAAAGTGGAGCAACATCAGTAATTTTTGCAATTCCAGGAATTAATTCGATAATTGACAATAACCAAGAGCATAAAGTAGGTATAACAAGTTTTATTTTTGATGCTGAATTTCAATATATTACAGTTCCAAAAATTTCACCTTTTGCATATTTAACCATTAAAGTAAAAAACAATTCAGATTATCCATTGCTTTCAGGAAAAGCAAATATTTTTTTAGACAATAACTATGTAACAAACACAAATTTACAGTTGGTTTCACCACAAGAAGAATTCCAAAGCTCGCTTGGAATAGATGAAGGAATTAGTGTTGAACAGAAACTAATAAATATACTTGGAAAAGACGAAGGAATTTTCAGTAAAAAGAATAAAATTACTCATGAATACAAAATTATTTTAAAAAACAACAAAACAAATTCTATAAAAATTAAAATACAAGACCAAATACCTATTTCACAACATATTGATATTAAAATAGAATTACTTAACCCTAAATATAAGGAAGACACGAACGAACTAAAAATAAATGAATTAAAAGTAATTGAATGGAATTATGAAATTGAAGCAGGGAAAATAATCGAAATTCCTTTAAAATTTTCAATCGAATATCCAAGAAATGAAATAATAAACGGAATTTAATAATTTTAAAAAACAGACAATAAAAATCTTATAATCAGCACATTATACCATATGATTAGATATATTATTAATAAATCAAGAAAAAATTTATTATAAGACAATTAATTTTTTTATATCTTTGGCTGGCATTCATGATTATATTTTTTTAATTGGATTTAATGACAGATTTAAAAATTAAAGGAAGCAATTCAAAACCAAATGTTGATTTTTCGGTAAATACAGGAGTTTTGTCGATAAAAGGTAAATCTATATTAGAATTTGCTGAGATCGTGTTTGATCAAATGAATGAATGGCTTGAAGAATATTCGAAAATAATAATAAATAAAAAAATCACAATTGAAATTGCCTTGGAATATTTTAATTCAAGTACAGCCAAGGCTTTAATTAGATTTTTATTTTTAGCAAAGGAATTAATATCAGAAAATAATTTATTTGTAAATTATTTTTATGATGATGAAAATATTTTGGATTATGGTCATGATTTTGCTGATGTAACCGAAATTAATTTTAATTTTATTGAAAAAAAATATCACTAATCGATTTATATAATGGAAAAGATTGTTATTAGTGCAACTCAAAAAACACCTATTATTCATTTAGATAATGGCCTTATCGAAATTAAAGGAAGATCAACTCCTGAGGATACAGATAAAGTTTATTTGCCTGTTTTTAGTTGGATAGAAAAATATCTTGAGGAACCTAATGCAAGTACCATTGTCAATTTCCATTTTGAATATTTCAATTCAAGTACAACCAAAGCCCTGATGAGAATAATCAATAAATTAGTAGGTTTAAGTAAATCTGAAAATTTTGAGCTTATTGTAAATTGGTATTATTTTGATGAAGATATTCTAGAACATGGTCAAGACTTTGAAGAATTATCAGGTATCAATTTCAATTTTATTGAGAGCGACTACTCAAATATTGATTTTGAGACTAAAAATTACAACTAAACCAACTATCTACATCAATTAATATTTAAACTTCAAAAATTTTAATGAACAATAAGCTTGCTTATTTTTATGCAATTTCAGCAATTATGTTTTGGTCTACTGCTGCTGTTGCATTTAAAATTGCGCTCAAATATATGGATTTTATCCATCTCCTTTTTTTCTCAGCAATCACGTCATTTTCTATTCTAATTTCTATATTGATAATTAAAAAAGAATTTTTAACGCTATTTCATTTTAAACCCACACAATATTTATATTCAGCATTTTTAGGCTTTTTAAATCCTTTTGCATATTATATGATTCTGCTTAAAGCTTACTCAATTTTGCCAGCTCAAATTGCCCAACCATTAAATTACACATGGCCAATATTATTAGTAGTTTTTTCTGTGCCATTATTAAAACAAAAATTAAGTAATAAAAGCATAATTGCTATAATTATCAGTTTTTTTGGAGTAATCCTTATCTCATCAAAAGGAAATCCTTTTTTACTTAAAATTGATCAGCCATTTGGTGTTTTTCTTGCTTCAAGTAGCGCTGTTGTTTGGGCTCTTTTTTGGATTTTTAATGTAAAAGATAATAGAGAAGAGATTATAAAATTAACATTAAGTTTCTTTTTTTCAATAGTATTTATTTCAATTACCATTCTTTTTTTCACAGAATTTGAAATACCAAATTATAAAGGTCTATTGGCATCTGTTTATGTAGGTTTCTTCGAAATGGGATTTACATTTATTCTTTGGCTAAAAGCCTTACAATTGACCAGCAAAGTAGAAAAAATAAGTAATTTAGTTTTTATTTCACCTTTCTTTTCACTAATTTGGATTCATTTAATTTTAGGTGAGAATATTTATTTAACAACTATTTTAGGCCTTATTTTTATTATTTCTGGAATTTTTATTCAACAATTAAAAAAAAGAGCAAATACACATAAAATAAATGAACACTGAAAAAATTATTTTAGGAATAGATCCCGGAACAAGCATTATGGGTTATGGATTAATAAAAGCAGTTGGGAAAAATCCTGAAATGATTACAATGGGCATTTTAGATATGAGAAAACTAAAAGATCATTACCTAAAACTTCAAAAAATATTCACACGCACACTTCAATTAATTGATGAATATCATCCTGATGAATTAGCTATAGAAGCGCCTTTTTTTGGAAAAAATGTTCAATCGATGTTGAAATTAGGAAGAGCTCAAGGTGTTGCTATGTCAGCTGCATTATATCGTTCAATACCAATTTTTGAATATGCACCCAGAAAAATTAAAATTGCAATTACCGGAAATGGTGCAGCATCAAAAGAACAAGTTGCTTTATTGCTAAAAGGCATGTTTAAAATTAAAGAACTCCCGGCTTTACTGGATGCAACAGACGGATTAGCCGCTGCTGTTTGTCATTTCTATCAAAACGCCTCATTATCAAATAATAACGGTCCAAAAAGTTGGAAAGATTTTATTTCTAAAAATCCGGATAGAGTTGGTTAAATTAAAATCTAGATTACTATTTACATCAATTTATTGAAAATAAAAGTTAATTAATAAGCTAAGTTCGATATAATATAAATAAACTAAATTTTAAATCAAACTCAGTTTATTAGTTTTTTATTAAATTTGCTTTAATAAATTATTACTAACTTTTATTAAAATTCCAAAGAATGAAATCACTTTTATTAATTATTTTCCTTGCAAGTTTAAAATTAGCTTTAAGCCAAAATAAAATTGACAATCCTGATATAACAAAAAACGAACTGCACGAGCAGATTTCTTTTCTGGCATCAGATTCATTAAAAGGCAGAAAACCTGGAACTCCTGAAGATTTAATAGCTGCAAAATACATTGCTGATAATTTCAAAAAAAACGGAATAAAGCCTATTGGCGATAATTACTTTCAAAAATTCTTTGTTATTACTGAAACTAAAGCAAGTAAAAATAATTACTTGAAAATTGAGAATTTTAATGCTGAATTGAACAAAGATTTTACACCGTATAGTTTTTCTATTAACAGCACATTAAATTCTGATGTTGTTTTTGTAGGTTTTGGTTTTGACATTGATAATGAGGATATTACCTGGAATGATTATTCTAATGTTGATGTTAAAAACAAATGGGTTTTAGTTTTAAGAGCAGATCCTGAACTGGAAAATCCGGATAGTAAGTTTATTCCATATTCAAATGAAAAATCAAAAGTTATAACAGCTAAAGAAAAAGGTGCTGCAGGAGTACTTTTTGTTTCAGGAAATGAACTGGATAAAAAAGATAATTTAATAAAACTTAAAACAGATCAAACTCAAGCAAATCTTGGAATTCCGGTAATTCATATAAAAAGAAATATCGCAAATAAAATATTAGAAACAACTAAAAATAATATTGAAGATTTGGAAACAGCAATTATTAATAGCAAAAAGCCAAACTCATTTGATTGCAAAATAAAAATAGATGCAAAAACAGAAATCGAATACAATAAAATTGAAACTCAAAACATAATAGGGATTTTAGAGAGTAATAATCCTAACATGAAAAAAGAATTTATTGTAATCGGCGGGCATTACGATCATTTAGGTTTTGGTGGATTTTCAAGCTCTTCGAGAATGCCCGATTCTATTGCTGTTCATTTTGGTGCAGACGATAATGCATCAGGTGTAGCTTCGATGCTTGAAATTGCTGAAAAATTAGCTGCTCATAAATCTGATTTAAAAAGGAGCATTATTTTTATAGCTTTTGGTGCAGAAGAAATTGGTTTAATCGGCTCTAAATATTTCACATCCAGCCCTTTAGTTGATATCAAGCTAATAAAAGCTATGGTAAATATAGACATGGTTGGCCGTTTAAAACCAAATAACGAATTAAGTATTGGTGGTTTAGGCACTTCTTCTGAAAGTGAGGCAATTATTGACAGTTTAGCTAAAAATCAGAAACTTATTATATCAAAATCATTTGATGGATTTGGGCCTTCAGATCATACTTCTTTTTATATAAAAAATATTCCTGTCTTTTTCTTTACAACCGGAGCTCACGAAGATTATCACACACCACTTGATGTTGTTGAAAAAATTAACTTCGACGGACTAAAATTGCTTTCTGATTATATCTACGATTTATCATTTTTATTAATAAATAAGGACAAAAACCTTGTTTTTAAAGAATCAGGGAAAAAAGAAGAAATGAAATCATCGAGAGGTGGTGCTGTGAAATTAGGTATAATGCCAAACTTTGGAAAATCTGATAATAACGGATTAAGAGTTGATGCAGTTAAACCTGATGGTGCAGCATTTAAAGGAGGAATGAAAAAAGGAGATATTATTACATCAGTAGCCGGAAGTAAAATTTCTAACATTTATGAATACATGGCTCAAATGGGAAAACTTAAAGCCGGCCAAACTATTACTGTTGATGTGCTGCGTGATGGTGAGAAACAAATATTAATAATTAAATTAGATGATTAAGATTAAATCTTAGATTATAAAAAAGGTAGAGTTTAATATAATATCTGTTTGATTTTTTGTTACACATTTTTTTCAAAAGGGCAACACTGCTGCTAATCTGCTGATAGCAAGTATATTAACAACGATGTTTTCTCTGTATAAATCGCCTTTTAATAAAACTTAAAGTGATATGCAAATTATATTTTTATTGCATCGAATTAGAGTAATTAAGATAATTATTGCATTATTTTTACTTATGCAAAGTTTCGATATTGCATGGTCGCAAGATAAAACACAACAAATAAATAGAAGTACTGAAAATCAATATATAAAATGGATTAGCTCTTATCCTTTATCCGAAAAAAAGAATAAAAACAACGGCTTAAAAAAAAGACTGGCAAATTTTATTTTTGGTAAAAGCCCTATAATAATTAATAAACCTCTAAACATTTTAGCCCAAAATCCTGATTTTTTTTGGATTTTGGATCAAGGCAGTGGAAAAATTATTAATATTAATCATAATTCGGCTGTGTTACCAAGATTTTTGAACAAATCATTAAATGGTTTTTCATCTTTAGTTGGTATTTGTTATGTAAATAATGACATTTTATTATTTACCGACTCCCGATTAAATCAAATATTTTTAATTGATTTAGCTGATAAAGAAGTAGTTACACTAAATGATTCACTAATATTAAATCAACCAACAGGTATTGCATATTCAAAAATTACAGATGAAATTTGGGTTGTAGAAACCAATACACACAGATTATCAGTACTAGATAAAAATGGAAATATTAAAAAGAGAATTGGGAAAAGAGGAAATAAAAATGCCGAATTTAATTTTCCTACATTTATATGGATTGATAAGATTGGGAATATCTACGTAGTTGATTCAATGAATTTTAGAATTCAGATATTTAATAAAAATGGCGATTTTGTTTCAACTTTCGGCGAAATTGGAGATGCAACCGGATATTTTGCAAGACCTAAAGGTATTGCAACCGATTCTTTTGGAAATATTTACATTGCAGATGCTTTATTTCATGTTATCCAAATTTTTGATAAAAAAGGAAACTTCCTATATAAATTTGGAGAACAAGGACATGAAAATGGTCAATTTTGGATGCCTTCAGGTATTTTTATTGACGATAATAATTACATTTATGTTGCCGATAGTTATAATTCAAGAATACAAATTTTTAAGCTCATGAAATGAAATTCACTAACGAATAACTTAAATTGAATACTGATTTGAAAAAGCAAATTATTGTTTTTTTTAGCTTTTAAATTGAATGGGTTAAATAACCCATTTTTTTATTGAAAATTCTCCCATCTTATAAATTCCACTTTAATCTTTCTTATATACAAATTCTATTTAAGTATAAGATTTATATCGTAAACACTTAAATAGAGCTATTTAATTATTGTTTAATTTATTAACAAATATTTATTTCATGACATTTATCAATATTCATTTATTAGGCATTATATATGTGGTGAGTAAAAAGATTTATAAAAAAAAGTCATATTAAATTGATATAAAAAATGAAAAAAGAAATATTTAGTATACTTTTTATCTTATTCTTGTTTTCAGGTTTTATAAACGCACAGTCTGTTGTTAATAGTTTACACAACCTTTCTTTAAGTGGTGCAGGAACAGTTATTGCTACTTCAGAATCTGAAGTTTGTATATTCTGTCATACAACTCATAGCACAAATCCGATTGGCCCTCTATGGAACAGAAATGATCCCGGCTCAACTTACATTTTATATGATAATTCAATAAGTAATACTTTCCAATCTACACCTGGACAACCTGATGGCTCATCAGTTTTATGCCTTTCTTGTCATGATGGAACTATTGCCTTAGGAAATGTAATAAGCAGAAGCGCAGAAATTAATTTGGCCGGCAGTTATAGCACAATGCAGGGCATAAACAATTTAACAACCGATTTATCAGATGATCATCCTGTTTCTTTCGTTTATAATTCAACTATATCAGCAACAGATGGACAATTGATTTTTCCACCTACTTATCCTGTTAAACTCGACAACAATAGTAAACTTCAATGTACTTCTTGTCATGATCCACATAGCAACAATTATCAAAAGATGCTTGTTTCATCAAATCAATTTTCAGAATTATGTTTCAGATGTCATGACAGAAATTATTGGTCTGGTTCAAGTCATCAAAGCTCAACAGCCAGCTGGAATGGAAATGGAATAAATCCATGGGAACACATAGAATCACCATATCCAAGTGTTGCAGAAAATGCTTGTCAAAACTGCCATAATCCACATAGTGCAAATGGAAAAGCTCGTTTAATGAAATCTGAGTTTGAAGAAAATAATTGTCTTGATTGCCATAATGGAAATGTAGCTTCAAAAAATATTGAAATTGAAATGAATAAAAGTTATCGTCATAATGTATTCGTTTACAACAACTTACACGATCCGTTAGAAAATACAAATCCAACTATTGCACACGTTGAATGCGAAGATTGCCATAATCCGCATGCAGCAAATAATACAACAGCAAATGCGCCTTATGCTAACGGATTTCTTGCTGGAGTTAAAGGAATGGATCAAAGTGGAAATGCTGTAAATACTATTCAATATGAAAATGAATTATGTTATAGATGCCATGCCGATAATCCTGTAGAAGTAAGTATTATTCCAAGGAATACAATTCAATCTAATACTCGCTTAGAATTTGATTTATCGAATCCATCATATCATCCAGTTGTTGGACCTGGAAAAAATACTGATGTTCCAGGTTTAATTTCGCCACTTACTGAATCTAGTGTTATTTACTGTACAGATTGTCATTCAAGCGATGGTAGTGATTCGCCAAAAGGACTACATGGCTCTATTTATTCCAATATATTGAAATACAATTACAGCACAGAAGACTATACTCCGGAATCTCCGGAAGCCTATGAGCTTTGCTATTCTTGTCACGAACGCACTACAATTCTAAGTGCAGAGTCCTCTGGTGTGCATTATCATATTAATGGAAAAAACACTCCATGCAGAATTTGCCACGATCCTCACGGAGCTACAGGTAGCAGTTTAATAAATTTTGCCACCGATGTGGTGACACCTCGCTTAGGCGTAATACAATTTGTTGATTTGGGCGACAATAGTGGGTATTGTTTGTTAATTTGCCATGGGAGATCGCATGCCACAGGTATGAGATATTAGTAATTTTTAAATTGTTAGCTATAAATTATCAGAAATTAATTGTAGTTGAAAAAATATTATATGAAAAAAATTTACACTTTTAAATCAAAAATTATTTTAATTCTAATTATTGTAATTATTTCAATATCATTGATTTCCTTTTCTATTTACAATCATTATCTTACAAAAAAAATATACAGTAGTGCCGAAGAAAATGTCGTTAGTATTTTACATCTATTTAAAGACCAATATTATAATATAAAGCATGATAAAAAAAGCTCAATTGCACTAATGAAAAAAATGGAAGAGCACAGTTGGGTATTAAATACTTATTTAGTAAATGCAGATAGTATTATAGTTTATCCTGAAAAAAATATAAATCTTTATGATATATTAAATCCGACAAAACTTGCAGCTCTAAATCAAGAAGTTACATTAGAATCTCATACAAACGGCTCAAATCCTTATACACGCATTTATCTTAAAATGCAAAATTCACCTAATTGTAATCAATGCCATAATTCAAATATTAAAACTATTGGATACATGGTTTACGATATATCTATGAGAGAAGCTGAAAAAAGTAAAGTTTTTACTCTTCAATTCAGTTTACTTTATACCTTTCTTTTGGTATTAATTCTAGTTTTTGTAATAAGTGTAATGCATTATAAATTTGTGAAAAAATCATTAATTCATTTCCAAAATAAAATAAAAAAATTAATAAGGGTGATTTAGATGAGCGTATTGAAATTCTTGAATCTAAAGAATTATGGCAATTAAGAGAAGATTTTAACGAAATGTTGGACAATTTCCAAAAAACACAAAAAAAGTTAATGACTTGTCATAAAAAAGAGTTACGAAATAATAAAAAACTAGCTACAATTGGAGAAATGGCTGCTCGTTTAGCACATGAAATAAGAAATCCGATTACAGGAATTGCAAATGCAATAGAAATTATTGCTGATGAAATGCATGAAGAACAAAATAAACCAATTTTAGAAGAAATTAAAAGACAAGCGAACAGAGTTAATGATGCTGTTTCAAATTTACTTATATATTCTCGCTCAAAAGCATTAAATCTATCCGAAAATAATATAAATGAGCTTATAAAATCGCTAGTTTTCTTCTTAGAAAATCAAAATCATCAAAAGGAAATTATTTTCCAAACAAAATTTGATTCAAGTATTCCTTTATTTAATTTTGACCATGAAAAAATTGAAAATGCACTATTAAACCTTGGTTTAAATGCAATCCAGTCAATTACAGAATCGGGAAGTATTACATATATTACTAAATATGACCCAATTAAGAAAAAAGTAATAATTAAAATAGAAGACACAGGAATTGGAATTTCAAAAGAAATTTTACCAAATATTTTCAAACCCTTCTTTACAACTAAAACAGAAGGAACAGGATTAGGTTTGGCAATAGTTAAAGATATTATTGAAAAACATTATGGAGAAATATGGGTTAAAAAAAATATTGAAAAAGGAAGTATATTTAACATTTCATTACCAACAGAAAAAAATAAAACTTATCTTTAACTAAATGTTTCATTTTAAATAAGATATATAAATTAAAGGCTCTGGTTTAGGTATTCAATAATTTCTTAACTGGTTTAGATTTAATTATTTGTATATTGATGGTGTGTTTATTTGTTTATTCGATAATAATAAAATCATCAAATAAACGGATATACAAATAATCAAAACAATGTTAAACCAAAAAAGCACCGAATATTTAAACCAGAGCCAAGTTAAATAACACATGAAACAATTTAAAATTAATACATGAAACCTTTGAGAATTTTATTTATTGATGATGAAAAACTAATACGATGGTCTTTTGAAAAACAATTAAGCTCAAAAGGACATAAAGTATTTACAGCAGAAACCGGTGAAGAAGGGTTAAAATTATTTGAACTTCATTATCCGGATGTTATTTTTGTGGATAACAGGCTGCCTAAAATGCAAGAATTAGAAGTAATTTCTAAAATTAAATCAATTGATGATGAAATTATTATTGTTTTCATGACAGCCTATGGATCAATTGAAATGGCTGTAGAAGCTATGAAACTTGGTGCTTTTGAATACATTAATAAACCTTTTTCATTTGAAGAAATTAATATTATTATCGATAATATTAAAAATAAAATAAATATAAATAAAGAAATTCAAATTCTAAAACGCCAACAGAATGACAAATTAACTTTTAAAGATATTGTATGCCAATCAAAAAAAATAAAAGACATAATAAATTTATCAAAAAAAATTGCAAAAACAGAATCTACAACAATTCTTCTTCTTGGTGAAAGCCTAAGTGGTAAAGACGTATTTGCAAGATCAATTCATAATGAAAGCAACAGAAATGAAAAACCATTTGTTACAATAAATTGTTCTTCATTACCAGAAACACTATTAGAAAGTGAATTATTCGGATATGAAAAAGGAGCATTTACAGATGCAAAAAAACTAAAAAAAGGCCTTTTTGAAATTGCTGAAAACGGCACAGTTTTTTTAGATGAAATTGGTGAAATAAATATTTCTACACAAGTTAAATTACTTGGTGTTCTTGAAAATAGATATGTGCGACGTTTAGGTGGAACGGTTGACATTCCTGTAAATGTAAGAATTATCGCAGCTACAAATAAAGATATATTAAAATCAATTGCAGATAAAACATTTAGAGAAGATCTTTATTATCGACTTAAAGTATTTCAAATAACTTTACCACCTTTAAGAGAAAGAAAAGAAGATGTTCCGCTTTTAATTGATTATTTTATAGAGCTTTTTAATTCCCAGTTTGGTAAAAAGGTAAAAAGTATTGAGCCTGAAGCTAAAAAAGCATTAATGCAATATAATTGGCCTGGAAATATAAGAGAATTGCGAAATGTTATTGAACGCGCTATAATCTTGGAAACAAATAACACTTTGTATTTAAACGATCTGCCGGGAGAAATTAGTAATGTAAAACAAACATCTACTATTGTTCATAATAAATATAATTTTGAATTACCAAACGAAGGTATTTCACTTTATGAATTAGAAAAACAGCTTATAATAAAAGCTTTACAAAAATCTGATAATAACCAGACTAAAGCATCAAAACTATTAGGAATTTCAAGAGATACATTAAGATATAAACAAAAAAAATATAAGCTTTAATCCAGAATAGGGTTATATAACGCATATTTGAGTCAAATAACCCACGCTAAAACAATGTCAAATTTTATAAATATTTTCTCAATCATTTAAAAAAATGTTATCTAACATGCCTGATATTTAACACTTTACATGTAACTTTATATTATTATACTAAAAACCGGTATTTACTGATGCTGTTTTGTTAGATTATATTATATTTCTATAATTTATCAATAATAAAATAAATTAGCATTAATTCCTCATATTCAAACAATTAGCTTATTTGGTATGTTGTTTGGTTTTATTTTTATACTTTAAATTTAAACCAATTTTAAACTCATACTTATGAAAAAGTTAAACTTATTTCTTACATTATTTCTTGTATTTACTTTTGCAAATCTAAGTATAGGACAGATTACAGGCACTGGTCATGATTTTTCGGGTAACGCATGGGCAAATGGTGAAATTTGTATCGTATGCCACACTCCTCACAATGGTATAGCCTCTGATCAGGCTCCTTTATGGAACCACGAAATAACTACTGCCACATATACATTATATGATAACACAACTAGCAGCACATTTAATGCTACTACTGGACAACCAGCTGCAAACTCCTTATTATGCCTAAGCTGCCATGATGGTACAATTGCTCTTGAAAATTTTGGTGGTGTTGATAATGGCACAAATTATATTCCAGGTGGAGCTAATTTAGGTATTAATTTAAGCAATGATCATCCAATTGGGTTTACATATGACGCTGCGCTGGTTACAGCAGACGGCGGATTAAATGCCCCTCCAGCCGCCCTTTTGTTTGCAGGAAGAATGGAATGCGCCTCTTGCCACAATGTTCATGACAATACTCACGGCCATTTCTTAAGAATGCCGAATGCTGGTAGTGCACTATGTTTAACTTGCCACGATAAATAGTAAACATAAAGTTGATACAATTTTCGAAGGGCGATTTAAAATCGCCTTTCTTGTTGAAATAAATTATTCGAAATGAAAAAAAATCTTTGTTATTTATCCTAACGGTTACTCTTTTAATATTTTGTTTGTCATGCTCAAGACAAACAACAAAACATGCAATTGAAAGAGAATACACTTTTTTCCCTTCACCTCCGGATACTGCACGTATTCAATTTCTTACAAGTATAAACAGCTCTCTTGATATCGAAGGAAATCAATCAGCACTTAATAAATTTATATTTGGAGAAGACAAGCCAAAATCATTTCTTAAACCTTATGGTATAAAAATTAATAATGGCAAAATTTACATTTGCGACACCGGAATAAAAGGAATTGTAATTATAGATTTGATAAATAGTAATTTTGACTACTTCATTCCAAAAGGCAGAGGCCAATTAAAGCTTCCTTTAAGTTGTTTTGTTGACGAAAAAGAATATTTATATGTAGCAGATGGAAATCGTCAACAAATTGTTGTGTTTGATAAAGCTGGCAATTATATCAACGCTTTTGGCGATATTGAAAACTTTAAGCCAACTGATATTTTTGTGAAAAACAATAAAATTTGGGTTGCAAATTTAAAAAATCATAAAATAAATGTTTATGAAAATGATTCAACTTTCAAAGCTTTATATCAATTCCCAAATGTAGAAAACGATTCTGAAGCTTATTTAAATCAGCCATCTAACATAAGTGTTACAGATGATAAAGTATATGTTACTGATTTTGGCAGTTTTAATGTAAAAATATACAATCATGACGGAACTTATACCGGTTTTGTTGGTAGTTACGGCAAAAATATTGGACAATTTGTAAGACCAAAAGGAATTTCTCTTGATAAAGAATCAAATTTGTATGTAGTTGACGCTGCATTTCAAAATATTCAAATATTTAATAAAAACAAACAACTATTAATGTTTTTTGGAGGTGCATATAATGGCGCGGGCAGTATGGCTTTGCCTGCAAAAGTAGATATTGATTATGAAAACATTAAATATTTTGAAAAATATGTAGACAAAAGATATAATCTTAAATATTTAATTCTTGTTACAAATATTTATGGTGATAATAAATTAAGCATTTATGGTTATGTAGAACCTAAAAAAATACAACAATAAAATAAATGCTTTTAAACCGAAAAAAATATCTGTTACTTTTTTTAGTAATAATTACTATTTATTTAATAGCTTGCACGCCTCAAAAAAGTTATAAAGTATTATCATTTATTTTTGATGGTGTTCCAGAAGTATCAAATGAAAACACAGTACTTACAAAAAACACAAGTAAATTAGTTGACTTTAATTCGGATTTAAACTTATCCACAAAAGCAACTGAGCCTCAATTTGTTTTTCATTCACCATATCAAAAAAGAAATTGCGAGAGTTGCCATGATCAACGAAAGATGGGTTAACTATTGAGCCACAACCAAAACTTTGTTATAATTGCCATGAAAATTTTAACGATAATTTCTCATATGTGCATGGGCCTGTTGGTGGTGGATTCTGTACATCTTGTCATAACCCGCATAAATCAAAATCAAAAAATTTACTAATTCGTCAATCTCAACAATTGTGTATTCAATGTCATGATTCAGTTTTAGTTTTTAGAAATAAATATCATTTAAACATTAATATAACAAATTGCACCGAATGTCATGACCCACACGGTGGCGAAAACCGATATCTTGCAAAAATAGCTTCTTGCTATAAATGCCATGAAAATTTTAATAATATTGATGAATTTGTACATGGCCCTGTTGCAGGCGGCCATTGCACAGCATGTCACAGTCCGCATATAAAACAAACTAAAAATTTACTATTATTCGAAGGACAGAAACTATGCTTCAATTGTCATGATGAAGCATTGATTTTTGAAAATGATTATCATAAAAATAAGGAAATAAATTGTACGGAATGTCACAATCCGCATGGCGGAAATAATAAAATGTTTATTAAAATAAAATAATACTATTGAAAACAAATAAATTTACATATATCGTTTTATTTTTAATATTAAAAACAAGCATTTTTGCTCAAGAACCTATTATATCAGCAGGTCTTTGGAATCTGACAAATTTAAATGGAGACATAAATTTCAGTACTTACTACAGAGGAAACGAAACCACGTTTAATCAGTTTAATGAATTTAATGAAAGCACTTATTTTTTGGGAGGAATTAGCTTAAAAACCAAAAGTTATTTTTGGGATCCAAAATTTATGATTTTAGATTTAAATGTTGAATATAGTCCAGAAACAAAAACCGACCAATATCTTGCAATTCCTAATCGTTCAGAAATGAGAACGTTAAAAAAGCTTGATATAAGTACTACTTTCTTTAAAAATAAAAACATTAATTTAAATGCATTTGCCAATTTCAATCAAAGCATCAATAATAGAGAAATGCCAACCAACATTATATCTAATTATAACAGATTTGGTGGCCGAATGTCATATAAAAATGATATTCTTCCATTCTCTGTAAGCTATGCTCAAAACTCTTGGGAACAAGAAGAAGTAACTACAGTCCGTGTATTTAAAATGGATCAAAAAAACTTACTTGCAAAAGCTTCAAAATCCTTTACTGATTTTGATTTTAATGAATTAAATTACTCTCATGATATTTATATAAGGCAAGATGCCGATTTATTGCCAATTGAAAATAATATTGATAATTTATCATTAAAAAATAACTTTTATTTTGATACAAAAAAAGAATATAATTTCAGATCTATAATTACTAATTTTAATCAAGAAGGAAATAATAAATTACAAAGATTTCAGGTTAATGAGCTATTATCAATGAAGTTGCCGCTAAAACTAACATTTTTAGCCAATTATCAATTTAATAGTACACATCAGGAAACTCAAAAATTAAATCAGAACAGAATTAAAGCTTCTATTCGGCATAAACTTTTTTTAAGTTTAAAAACAAATATATATTACGAATACTATAAGCTCAATCATTCGGTATACGATGAGTATAATAATAAAGCAGGTTTGGATATTAATTATACAAAAAAAATACACACCGGAAGATTTTCTTTTTCTTACAAATATTACAGGCATCATCAAACTATGAATGCACAAGATAATTTTGTAAGCGAATTAAATGAAGAACATGTATTATCAAATGGACAAATTGAAATATTAAACAGGCAAAATATCGATCCTTCAACAATTATTGTAAAAGATATTTCATCTACAATAATTTATCAGCTTGATTTTGATTATATTATCATTGAAAGAAACGGATTTATCGAAATTCAACGTATTCCCGGCGGACAAATTCAAAATAATGAAACAGTTTATATCGATTATACTGCAATGCAAATTGGCTCATATCAGTACGATGCAAACAATAATTCTTTTCATGCAAATATTGTACTTTTTGGTAGATTGCTTGAACTCTATTTTCATACATCAAAACAAGATTATGTAAATTTTATTAATATTGAAGATATAACTCTGAATAAATATACTCAAACTTTAATTGGCTCTAAACTTGACTTTGGCTTTGCCAGAATTGGAGTAGAATATGATAACTATAACAGCAATATAATACCTTATCAAATGGTAAGATATTATGCAAATTTTCAAAAAATATTTTTTAAAAAGCTAATATGTTCATTAAATGGGAATATTAGAAACTATGAAAAAACTGTTGATAAAATACCTCAACAATATACAGATGTTACAGGAAAGATAGCTTATAATCACAGATTACGAACAGGAATTTCTTTTGAAATGGGATATAGAAATCAGCAAGGCGATGGAATTGATTTAGACTTAATTACAGGACGAGGAGAATTTAAAACCAGTTATCGGCAAATGACATTTGAAATTGGAATTGATGTTTACAGACGAACACGCCTTGGTGATAAAATAAATTTCAATAGTGTTTACGGCAAAATTATCAGAAAATTTAAATTATAACTTCTACTATGGATATATCTCTATTTTCAATATTAATATGGATTTCAAGTTTTAATCTAAATTTTGTAAATCAAAATAAAGTTGATGAAATAAAATCTTTAGATTCTAATTATTATTTATCAATAAATAACATGGCTGATGAAAGCTGTCTGCAATGCCATGGTGAATTAATGAATAATAAAAATAAACACAAACCTTCAGAAGAGGAATGTAATAAATGCCATAAAGCTAACGGAAATGAACATCCTCAAAAAGGAATAGGAGGATTTTCTTTAACAGAAAAAGTGCCGGAACTATGTTATACTTGCCATGATAACTTAAACAATAAAAAAAATCTGCATCAGCCATCAAAAGAAGGGAAATGTATTGACTGTCATTCGCCACACAGTTCGAAAAACAGAAAATTATTACATGAGAAAAAAACTATAGTTTTATGTAATAAATGTCATGATTTAAAAATTAATGAAGAAGATATTGTGCACAATCCTGTTCAGAGCGGAAGTTGTCATAAATGCCACAATCCACATCAATCTGACTATAATTCATTTTTGAAACAAGATATGCCGGAATTATGTTTTAATTGTCATGAAACTGTTAGCGAAGAAATGAAATTAAAACAAACTCATACTCCGGCTAAAGAAAATTGCTTTAAATGCCATAATCCGCATAGTGCAAAAAAAAGTTATTTGCTGCCGGATACTGTTCCAAATTTATGCTTTTCTTGCCATAAGGATTTTAACACTAAAAAAAATATTCACAAACCAACCGGTGATGGACAATGCAGTAAATGCCACACAACTCATGGTTCTAATAACAAAAATTTACTTAAACAGAAAAAGGCTGCTGCTTTATGTAATGAATGCCACGATTTAAAAATTGATGAAGAAGATATTGTGCATAATCCTGTTCAAGGCGGAAGATGTAATAAATGCCACGATCCGCATCAATCTGACTATAATTCATTTTTGAAACAAGAAATGCCGGAATTATGTTTTAATTGTCATGACGCGGTTAGCGAAGAAATGAAATTAAAACAAACTCATACTCCGGCAAAAGAAAATTGCTTTAAATGCCACAATCCGCATAGTGCAAAAAAAAGTTATTTATTACCAGGTACAGTTCCAAATTTGTGCTATTCTTGCCATAAAGATTTTAACACTAAAAAAAATATTCATAAACCAGCCGGTGATGGACAATGCATTAAGTGTCATGCTACTCATGGTTCTAAAAATAAAAGTTTACTAACTCAAAAAAGTACTGAAAAACTATGTAAAGAATATCACGATTTAAAAATTAATGAAGGAGATAATGTGCATAATCCTGTTCAGAGTGGAAGATGTCATAAATGCCACGATTCTCATCAATCGGATTTTGATTCATATTTAAAGAATAAAATGCCGGAATTATGCTTTGGCTGCCACGATAATGTAGGTACGGCAATTATATCAAAATATGTTCATGCGCCAGCAAAAGAAAATTGCTTTAAATGTCATGATGCTCATAGTGCAAAAGAGAGTTTTTTAGTTCCAAAAACTAATCCAAGCTTATGTTATGATTGTCATGATGACTTAATAAATAGAATTAATAGCTATCAATTTGGACATAAGGCACTTAATGATAAAAAATCATGTACAACTTGTCATTCGCCTCATGGATCAAGCGAGGCAAATTTCCTAAAATTAAAAGAAAAAGATTTATGCCTAAATTGTCATAACAAAACGTATAAATCAAAAACAGGCAACGTAATAAATATTAAAAAGCAATTAGAAACGAGTGTGTACATTCACGGACCAGTAAATGAAGGATGTTCAATGTGTCATAACCCTCATGCGGCTAACAATCAATATTTATTGATTGACAATTTTCCTGTTGGGTCATATGCCCCTGTAACAAAAGAAAATTTCGCTCTCTGTTTTAATTGTCATACTAGCGAACTTATTGAACAAAAAAATAGCAAAACAGCAACAAACTTTAGAGATGGCGATCAAAATTTACATTTTTTACATACTAACGGAAACAGAGGGAGAAATTGCATAACCTGTCATGACATGCATTCATCTAAAAATGAACACCTTATAGAAGATAAAGCAAATTATGGTAATTGGGAAATGCCAATTAAATTTATTAATCAGGAAAACGGAGGCTCCTGTTTCCCTGGTTGTCATTCAGAGAAAAAATATGACAGAACTATACAATAAACTGAAATCAAAACAAGCTCTATTTTACAAAAAATTAACAATCTCGTATATGAAAAAGTTTATTTTTTTTTATAATTATCGGACTTTTAGTTTTATATACTTCCACTTTAAGTCAAAATAAGAATAGTGAACAATGTATTGAATGCCATACTAAACTATTTACAAGTAATGTAATTCACCCGATAAGGGAGAATTGTGCAGAATGCCATCTTCCAAACGGTAAAAAACATCCACACGACAAAAAAGAGAAAGGATTTTTTTTATCAGATAATATGTCAACACATTGCTATACATGTCATAATTTTATGGATAAACAAAAAGTTTTGCATAAACCGGCAACCGATGGTAATTGCTTAGCTTGTCATAATCCGCATCAATCAGAACATTCAAAACTATTATTAACAGAAGAAAAAGCTTTGTGTTTAAATTGTCATGATAAAACAATTATATTTGGTGATATTAAAGTGAAAAATATAAAAAAACTGTTACAAACCGGAAATTTTATACACAGAGCTATTGATAGTGGATGCGTTATTTGTCATAGTCCACATGGATCAAATAATATTTTGCACTTGGTTAAGAATTTTCCCGGTCACGAAGCATATTTAAACGCCAGCATCGATAGTTTTGCTTTATGTTTTAGTTGCCATGACAGTAAATTATTTGCAGAAGTAAATACAAATTCAGCTACAAATTTTAGAATCGGAAATGAAAATTTACATTATTTACATGTTAACAGAAAAAAGAGCAGAAACTGTAGTGTATGCCACAATGTACATGGTTCTCCAAATAATTTTCATATAAACGAAAAAATTCAATTTGGACATTGGGAAATGCCAATTAACTATGTAAAAACAGAAAATGGAGCTTCATGTTTTCCAGGATGTCATTCAGAAAAAAAATACGATAGATTTGGAGTCCCAAAAAAAGATACTATTACCGAAAATTTGTCGTATAAAAATAATATTAAATTTAATTATGATATAAATCCTTCATGGATTAATTACAAACAGCGATTGGATGAATTTAACAGCCTGGAATTTACTGACATTAAATTTGTATTTGCATCAACAGAAATAATAGAAAATACAGATAAAAATTTAATAAATGTGATTAATTTTATGAAAAAATACCCAAATTGTAAAGTTGAAATACAAGGATATACCGATAATGTTGGCGAAAATTCGATTAATAGTGAATTATCGCAAAAAAGAGCTGAAAAAATCAAGCAAATTATTATTAGTCAAGGCATTAACCATTATCGTTTGTATACAATAGGTTATGGTAAATCAAACCCAATAGCATCAAACGATGATGAAAATAACAGAGCAAAAAACCGACGAGTAGAAATTAAACTAGTTAACTAGTTTTTAATTTTATATATCTAAAATATAGCACTTTAACAACGATGTTTTTTGCTTATAATTTATGATATTTATATTTACAGATAAAATAATTATTTACAATAAAACATATGAAACGACTTTACAAAGCACTTATTTCTATACATTTAATGTCAGTATTACTTATTTTATACGCCTTTGCAATGGGCGCGGCAACATTTATTGAAAATGATTATGGCGCTGCGGTTGCAAAACACTTTGTATATAATGCTTGGTGGTTTGAATTAATACAATTTTTACTTGCAGTTAATATGATAGGCAATATCTTCAAATATAAATTGTATAAAAAACAAAAACTAAGTATTCTAACTTTTCATTTAGCTTTTATAATTATATTGATTGGCGCAGGTATAACTCGTTACATTAGTTTTGAAGGATTTATGCATATTCGCGAGGGCGAAACCAACAATAAAATCCTTTCAGGTAATTCCTTTCTACAAATTGATTTATCTAAAAATAACAAAACAGTACATTTAAAAAAAGAAATTTTTATATCGCCAAAATTAAAATCAGATTTTAAAGAAATTTTTACTTTAGAAGGGGAAAAAATTGAAACGAAATTATTAAATATTATTCCAAACCCTAAACAAACTATTGTTGAAGTGATTGGAGGTAAATCAATAGTCGAAATTGTTTCGCCAACACATGGCAGAATGGTGAATTATTTTTTAGAAGATAAATCAACTTTAAGCATTTGCGAATTGGTTTTCTCATTAAACAATGAAAACTCAGCACAAAACATTAATCTTTTCACACAAAAAGGCAAACTCTTTATAGAATCACCATATAAATTATATACACTTTCCATGACAGGCAGCACAGATAGTGTTTTACAGCCAAATGTTAAGCACGAAATTCAATTAAACAAGCTGTATTCAATTGAAAATGAGAAGATTATTGTTAAAAAGATATATGAAAAAGCAAGAATATCGTATGTGCCCGGCGATATTAAAAATGGCATTCAATTTTTTGCTTTAGAATTTGAAATAAAAAGTAATGATATTACAAAAAAAATTGAACTATTAAGCTCATTTGGTTCTGTTGGAATTCCGGTATATTCTGATATTAATGGAATTAACATCAAGTTTAATTATGGTGCAGCAGAAATTAAATTACCTTTTGAATTAAAACTTAGAGATTTTCTTATAGATAGATATCCTGGTTCCGAAAGCCCATCTTCATATGCCAGTGAAGTAAAATTATTGGATAAAAGCAACAATATTGAAATGGATTATCGCATTTTCATGAATAATGTTCTCGACTATAAAGGTTACAGATTTTTTCAGTCATCATACGATAAAGATGAAAAAGGAACAATTTTATCGGTAAATAAAGATAAAACCGGAACAATAATTACATACATCGGATACTTTCTTTTATCTCTTGGTATGTTTTTATCAATCTTTAACAAAAATAGTTATTTCCTTGAAATTGTAAAAAAGACATCAGAAATAAGAAATAAAAGAAAAAATATAAGTAAAATTCTTCTAATTCTGTTATTATTCGGTTCTCAAAACATATATTCTCAAAATACAAGGCAGCATGTTGATTTATCTCATTCAAAAGTATTTAGTAAATTATTTGTTCAGGATAACAGCAGCCGTACTAAGCCATATAATACTTTAACAAACGAACTGCTTCGAAAAATATCAAGAAAAGATAATTTTCTTGGATTAAACTCAAATCAAGTTTTTTTAGGAATGGTTTTTAATTCTGAATTCTGGAAAGATGTAAAAATGATAAAAGTTAGTAATCCTGAATTGAAAAATTTATTAGGAGTTGAAGGATCATATTTTTCATTTAATGATCTGGTTAATCTTGAAAAAAACGAATATAAATTAAAATTTTATATTGATGAAGCCTTTAAAAAAGACCCTTCTCAAAGAAATAAATTCGACAAAGATGTTATTGCAGTAGATGAAAGACTTAATATTTCTTATCAGATATATTCCGGTACATATCTTAATGTATTTCCTGTAATTGGTGATATAAATAAAAAATGGCTTAGTCCGGCTGAAAACAAACAAATTAAAGATAGTATTTACCAACTGTTTGTTGCAAATATTTTTTCATCATACTATAATGAATTGATAAAATCAGAAACAAGTGGAGACTGGACAAAACCAAATGAAATTATACAGCAAATAAGTGAACTTCAAACAAAATATGCATCTGAAATTATTCCTTCAGAAACAAAACTGAACATGGAAATACATTATACAAATGCTGATATCTTTAATAGAATTTATAAGTATTACGGAATTGTTGGCTTAATATTTCTTATTGTTCTATTTGTTGGTATCCTAAAACCTAAAATGGAAGTTAAAAAAATAACAATTATAGCAATTATACTTCTTAGCATTCTTTTCTTATTACACACTTATGGACTTGGTTTGCGTTGGTACGTATCAGAACATGCACCATGGAGTAATGGTTATGAATCTATGATATATATAGCATGGGCAACTATGCTTGCAGGCTTTATGTTTGTTAAAAAATCGCCTATTACATTAGCAGCGACAGCATTATTAGCATCAATTACATTAATGGTAGCACATTTAAGCTGGATGGATCCTCAAATAACAAATCTGGTTCCGGTTTTAAAATCTTACTGGTTAACAATTCACGTTTCTGTAATAACTGCCAGCTATGGTTTTTTGGCATTAAGTGCATTATTAGGTTTTTTAAGTTTAATTTTAATGATATTAAAAAACAAAAGAAATTCAGAAAATATAAATTTAACAATATCTGAAATAACAAATGTTAATCATTTAGCTTTGATAGCCGGATTATACATGTTAACAATAGGTACTTTTTTAGGCGGAATATGGGCAAACGAATCATGGGGAAGATATTGGGGTTGGGATCCAAAAGAAACATGGGCTTTGATTTCCATAATTATTTATTCATTTGTAACTCATACAAGATTAATTAAATCTTTAAATAATAATTACGCATTCAATTTATTGTCTTTATTGAGTTTTTCATCTGTTTTAATGACATATTTTGGTGTAAACTACTATTTGTCAGGACTTCACTCCTACGCTTCAGGCGATGCTGTTCCAATACCAAATTTTGTTTATGTTACCTTATGTATTATTGTAGTGGTTTCTATAATTGCATTTATCCAAAATTCAAAAGATAAAAAACAAATTGAGGATATAATAACCTAAGGTTGATGCAATAAAAAGATAATTTAAATAGCCTTTTTGAATTATGAAAATTCAAAAAGGTTAAATTATTATATTGCTAAACTGTTAAAATTTAGAAATATTTAAATTAAATTTATTTTGCAACAGCATCTTCCATTAAAACCTCATAAGAATAGCCATAACCAAAATCTTTATTTAATTCAATTTTCCCTTCTACAGTTATAATATCACCTACTTTACAATCCATTTGCGAAGTAGCAACTAAATCAAATTTTCCATCATTTTCTGTTCCATCCTGAATATGTATCCAGTTTTTTTTCATAATTGCAGCGTTAAATTTAGTAACCTTACCTCTAATTTTTACAATTTTTCCGGCATACTTTTCTTTATCCGCAAATAACTGTGCAATAGTAATTCCTCCATCAACAGCTTCAACATTAACTTCGCTTTTCACAATAGTTGGTTGAACTGCTTTTTGATGCGATGATGTAATAGCAGGAATTTCTTTTAAATCATCAAGATTAACTACAACCTTCTCAAGAAAATAAACTGTTTCAAAAGATCTTCCTAACTCTTTACTTTGAAAATTTTTCATTTCCATTCCACCTTTATAATAATATGTTTTCCCAAGTTCTGCAGCCATTTTAGGAACGGCCAACCAGTTCTCTAAATTATCTTCTGTTACTCTTAAATAAGTATATGAACTTGTTTGTATAACTTCTTGAACAACAGTTTTATGTATATCTGAACTATTTGTTTTTGATTGTTCATTGTTTTGTCCTTGACAACTTGATATTAGCGCTATAACAACAATTTGTATAAATATTAGTCTCATATTTTTCATTTTAATGATTAATAACAAAGTCTAAAATTAAAATAAAATTCGTTAGAATCTAAATTACTTCTTGTATTATTTTAAAGAAAAAAAGCGTCAAAGATATTAGGTTATTTGCCCCATTTATTGGTTCATATAACCCAGCAAAAAACATTTTAAAAACCCAATTATTATTTCACTAAATTTTTATTAAAATCATTTTACTAATATAAATGGGCTCTATAGCCACTTATATTAAAAATTCAAATTACAGGTATAGTATTTGACTTTACCCGATTTCAAAAAGCAAAATTTTCAATAAAAATATGAAGTAAATATAAAATAAACCTTAATACTACCTTAAAAATCGAATAGAATTATGCCAAAAGATGAAAAAAGTAAAGAATTTTCACGAAGAAAATTCCTAAAATCAGGACTTGCAGTAGGTGCAGGTACTTTTATTGGTGGTGGATTATTATCGTCTTGCTCAAAAGCTAGCAATATAACAGAAGAAAAAAAAACAGAAATGATCAAACTGCTAACTACAGACGGCAGAATAGTTGAAGTAGAAAAAACAAAAACTTATCCTGTTACTCCAAGTGAACCTACAGTTGGAGATGAAGCAAGAAAAGGGATTCCTGGAAGAAAATTTGTTATGGTAATTGATCTTTCAAGATGTGCCAATGCCGGTAAATGCACTTCTAATTGTCAAAGTGGTCATAAACTTGATCCCGGACAAGAATATATGAGTGTTCATTTAATGAAAGACCATAAATACAATGATCCATATTGGTTCCCCAAAAACTGCTATCACTGCGATAATCCTTCTTGTGTGAAAGTTTGCCCTGTTGGTGCCACTTTCAAAAGGTCAGATGGATGCGTTTTAATTGATGTTGATAGATGTATTGGGTGCAAATTTTGTATTTCAGCTTGCCCATATTCAGCAAGAATATTTAATTGGAAAGAAAGAATCAATGAACTTAAAGCAGAAAATGCTGAAGATGAAGATAAAAAGCAATTTTCACCTGAAACAAGTCTTCCTGCCCAAATGGGAACCGTTACTAAATGTGATTTTTGTCCTGACATGAGTAGACAAGGTAAATTGCCATATTGCGTTACAGGATGTCCTATGGGTGCAATATACTTTGGCGATGAAAATGAAGATGCTATATCAAACGGAACAGAAACATTAAGGTTTAAACAAACCCTTAAGGAAAAAGCAGGATATAGATATCTGGAAGAACTGGGAACACAGCCAAGAGTTTACTATTTACCTCCGGTTAACAAAAGTTTCCCTTATGAGGTTGGATTAAAAGATCTTACTGATGAACAAAAGTTAAAATACAAAAATATTTTAGATAAATCGTAAAAGGTGTAAAAATGAACACAGTAAACAAAGAATATAAAGAAATATTAGGAGATTTCCTTCCTAGTCTTGGGAAACCTGACAGAAAATGGATTACAACAATTATCGTTTTATTAATGATAATAGGAATTGGTTTACTTGCTTTTGTTTATCAAGTTATTGAGGGACAGGTTGTAACCGGAATGCGCGACCATGTTGTTTTGGCGGTTTACATAGTAAATTTTATATTTTTCATCGGCTTAAGTTATGCCGGCGCTTTAATTGCAGGCGTATTTCATTTAGCAGGAATAAATTGGGGGCGTCCACTACTTAGAATGCTTGAAATAGTTACTCTTACCTCTTTAATTGTTGGTCCCATTTTTATTTTAGTGTGCATTGGTCGGCCTGAACGATTTTTATATATGTTTTTATATGCTAGAATACAGTCGCCTCTTATTTGGGATGTTATTGCAATTGTATCTGATTTGTTTTTTTGTATTGTGTATCTAAATTTCACATATATTAAAGATTTTGCAAAACTACGCGACTGTTCTGAATTAAAAGTTTCCAATTGGCGAAAAAAACTTTATACAATTTTTTCATGGGGATATAATAATACCAAAGCTCAGGAAAAATTACTAAATCAGGCACTTAATATAATGGCTGCGATAATTATTCCAACATCAATCATAGCCTATTCTTTATTAGCATGGCTTTTTGGTATGAATCAGCGTGTGGGATGGCACAATAGCATTTTTGCACCCTATTTTGTACTTACGGCTGTTTATTCTGGTATTGCAATTTTAATACTAATTATGTGGTATTACAGGAAATATTTCAAACTTGAAAAATATATCACTAAAGAGCATTTTAATTATTTGGGATTTACATTGCTAATCCTTTCTCTTTTCTACGGCTATTTTTCGTTTAGCGAATATATTACATCGTGGTACAACTCTCAAAAAACAGAAAGCATCCTATTATCTAAGTTCTGGGATTTTTCTGAATATGGAACAATGTTTATATTCTCTAATGTTTTTGCTGCTATTATTCCAATTATAATTATAGCGTTTCCAAAGTTTAGATCAATAAATTCTATAACTATCACTTCTGCCCTAATTTTAATAGCTTTATGGTTTAAAAGATATTTAATTGTAGTTCCTTCTCTTGAAACCCCTTATATTCCTATTCAGGATACCAGAATGGAATGGGTACACTATTCTGCCACATGGGTTGAGTGGTTAGTAACTTTAGCTGGAGTTGCCTTTTTTGTTTTAGTATTTGTAATAATGTCAAAACTTGCCCCAATTATTCCTGTTTCTGAAATGGAAGAAAAAGCTAGGGGAATTAGGTTTTTCTAAAAAACAAGGGAGTAAAAATTTATATTATTATTAGAAAATATTAAAATATAAACACATGAAAATCAAAAATATATTAATCAGTGTTTCATTTATTCTGTTTTTAATAAATACTTTGGCTGTTGCACAAGATGAAAACAATGAGCCTAAAAAAGTCATATTAAAATTACAATATCTGAAATTAAATGATGGGACTAAAGTATTGTCCTCAAAATTATATTACAAAGAGAACAAAAATTTTATGCCAGTAATTGATCAGAATGTTACATTTACAGCTGAAAGCGACTCATCTGAATTAATTCTCGGAACTATAAAATCTGACAAAGAAGGCTATGCAATATTGCATATTGTAAATGATTTTAAATTTCCATTAAACGAAAATGGATTTACAATTTTTACTGCAAAACTGAAAAAAAGCGAAAAGTTTAAAAGCGCTAAAAAATCGGTCGAAATTAAAGATGCCGAGCTCAATTTTTTACTAAATATAGTAGACTCTTTAAAAATGGTAGATGTGAAAATTACCACTTTAAATAATGAAGGCGAAACTATACCTGTTGAAAATACTGATGTTTATGTATATGTGAAAAGATTATACAGTCTATTTACAGTAGAAAAAGGGAGTACTGATGAAAATGGACAACTTCAAGTAAAGTTTCCGATGGATATGCCAGGTGACTCTACTGGGAATTTGACAGTAATTGTTAAACTTCTTGATAATGATGAATATGGAACGATTGAAAAATCTCAAAATATTCAGTGGGGAACAGTAGTATCTTATTCAGATGATCAACATTTAAGAGCTTTATGGGCTAGCGCAGGCGAGGCGCCTTTATGGATGTTAATTGCTGTTGCAATAATCCTTTTAGGTGCATGGTTTAATTTTGGTTTAGCCATTTATAAAGTCAGTAAAATAAAAAAAGTAGCCTAAAAACTGCACAAATCATAAAATGATAATGTATAAATAGTTAATCTATTTAATGACATTTTATATACGCAATTATCATTTTTATATTACGTTTTATATATTAATAACTTAAAAACAAATGCTATGGAAATTCTAAAAAAAATGAAATTTTTATTTTTGAGCTTATTGTTTGTTTTTGGTGGTTTAATTTTACAATCATCAACAAATGATACTCAAGACGAATGGCCTGTACCTGCTGAATTTAAAAACATGAAAAACCCAATGGCTGGCAAAGCTGATGCTAAAAAAGTAGGTAAAACATTGTTTGATCAACATTGTGCATCATGCCATGGTGCAGAAGGTTATGGCGATGGTAAAAAAGCAAGCCAACTTGATACCGAAATGAGAGATTTAACATCAAAAGAAGTTTTGGCTCAAACCGATGGCGAACTTTATTACAAAAGTTTTATAGGAAGAGATGAAATGCCTAATTTTGAGAAAAAAATCACTTCTGTCGATGACAGATGGTTTATTGTTAACTATATGAGAACATTAAAATAACAGTTAACTTATTAAATCTTAAACTATTAGCTGTCTCCAATAAAGAAATTATGGAGACAGTTTTTTTATTTTTAGAGAATTAAAATATTTCAAATAAATATAAATCAATAACTTATATATAATTCTAAATTATCTTAAAATGTAAATTTATTCCGTTATTTAAATAATTTATTGTGTTTTAATGCAAGCTTTTTATCTTTACAAAAAAAAACAAATTTTACCTTACATAATAAATTTATTTAAAATGAGAAAAATATTTATTTCAGTATTTTTTATCAGCGTTTTAAGTGTTGCATATACTAACGATAAACCTGCAAAAAATTTATTTAACCAAAAAGGCAAAGAAATAAAATATTCAAAAATGATTTCTGAATTGCAATCGGCAGATATTGTATTTTTTGGTGAATCGCACAACGACCCAATTTCGCATTGGATGCAATATGAAATAACAAAAGATCTTTATGAAATAGTAAAGAATAATCTTATTATTGGCGCAGAAATGTTTGAGTCTGATAATCAATTAATTTTAAACGAATATCTGGACAGCGCTTTTGGAGATAAAAAATTTGAAGCAGATGCTCGTTTGTGGCCTAATTATCAAACCGATTATAAACCGGTATTAAAATTTGCACTTGAAAATAAACTAAGATATATTGCAACTAATATCCCGCGTAGATACGCATCAATGATATATAAAAAAGGGTTTGAAGCAATAATAGAATTAAGCGATGAGGCTAAAAAGTATATCAGTCCTGATTTAGAGCACTTATATAATTCTGATGTTGAATGCTATAAAAGCATGTCTAACATTGAAGGAATGGATGAACATCAAACCGACAATCTTGCTAAATCTCAAGCATCAAAAGATGCAACAATGGCACATTTTATTTTAAAAAATTGGTCAAAAGGAAAACTTTTTCTTCATTTCAATGGCTCATATCATTCAGATAATTTTGAAGGAATAGTTTGGTGGATAAAAAAATTAAATCCTGATTTGAAAATTATTACTTTAAGCACTGTTTATCAAAAAAATATAGACAAACTTGATGATGAAAATCTTGATAAAGCTAATTATATTATCGCTGTTCCCGAAAATATGACGCAAACAAATAATTAATAATCGAATTATTATAACTTTTTTAAAATATTAGCTTTATTAATTTGGTTTCGATATACATCCGATAGTTTCTGATATCAAACTTGCATTGTTAATAAATAAAACGAATAAAATATTGTGACTTAAAGTACTCATTATATGAACATTAGTGGCATTAGTCAAAATTAATTTAATAAATAAATTTGAACTTAGCCTACTATTTTCTTTATTTTGTGCGATTTTCTTATTAAAAAAAACAGTTTTTAAAGTTTATATTGCATATGGAATCAAATTTAGTAATAGTAGAGTCACCGGCTAAAGCTAAAACAATTGAAAAATTTCTAGGAAAAACTTTCAATGTTAAATCAAGCAATGGTCATATAAGGGATCTTTCTAAAAAAGATTTCGGGATTGATATAAAAAATAACTTTGCCCCAAATTACGAAATTTCTGCCGATAAGAAGAAAATGGTAGCAGAACTCAAAAAAATTGCTAAAAACTCAACAACTGTTTGGCTTGCATCTGATGAAGATAGAGAAGGAGAAGCAATTGCATGGCATTTATTTGAAGCACTTGGTTTAAAAAAAGAAAATACTAAAAGAATTGTCTTTCACGAAATTACTAAAGAGGCAATACAAAATGCAGTAAAAAATCCGAGAGATATTGATGATGATTTAGTTTCTGCCCAACAGGCCAGAAGAATTTTAGATCGATTAGTTGGATTTGAACTTTCACCTTTGCTTTGGCGTAAAGTAAAGCCCTCATTATCAGCAGGAAGAGTTCAATCTGTAGCAGTAAGATTAATCGTTGAAAGAGAAAGAGAAATTATTAATTTTACATATGAGTCTTATTATAAAGTTACGGCTAAATTTGAAATAACTGACGAAAAAGGGAAAAAAGTTGACTTAGATGCAGAACTTCAAACTAGATTTAAAACTAAAGAAGAGGTTAATGATTTTTTAAATAATTGCAAAAAAGCAAATTATAAAATTGATGAAATAGAAAAAAAGCCATCAAAAAAATCACCTACAGCTCCTTTTACAACATCAACTCTTCAACAAGAAGCAAGCAGAAAACTTGGTTTTTCAGTTTCTCAAACAATGAGAGTTGCTCAATCTTTGTACGAATCAGGAAAAATTACATACATGAGAACAGATTCTGTAAATTTATCTGATTCTGCAATGAATGCAATAAAAGAGCAAATAATTTCTGAATTTGGAGAAAAATATTACAAACATAGACTGTACAAAACAAAAACCAAAGGCGCACAAGAAGCACACGAAGCTATTAGACCGGCTTATATGGAAAATAATAGTGTTAGCGGGACTTATCAAGAGCAAAGACTTTACGAACTAATTTGGAAAAGAACTCTTGCATCTCAAATGAGCGATGCAAATATTGAAAAAACAAATATTATTATTAATTGTTCTATTTGTCCTCAAAAATTTATTGCAAGTGGCGAACAAATTAAATTTGATGGTTTTTTAAGAGTATATACTGAATCAACCGATGATGAAAATGGCGAAAAAACAAAATCAACTTTACTCCCAATAATTTCTAAAAACACTCCGCTTAACTTAAAGCTAATCAACGCAATAGAGCGGTTTTCGAAAAATCCACCTCGTTTTACAGAAGCCAGTTTAGTGAAAAAATTAGAAGAACTTGGTATTGGCAGACCATCTACTTATGCTCCTACAATTTCTACAATACAAAAAAGAGGTTATGTGATTAAAGAAGACAGAGAAGGAAAAGAAAGAAATTTTAATCAATTTATTTTAAAAAATAATATTATTTCACATCAATTAAGTACAGAAGTTTTTGCTAAAGAAAAATCTAAACTTTTTCCTACAAATATAGGCATGGTTGTTAATGATTTTTTAATTAAGTATTTTGAAAACATATTAGATTTTAATTTCACTGCTGATGTTGAAAAACAATTTGACCAAATTGCGATTGGAAAACTAAAATGGACAAATATGATAGATAAATTCTATCATCCATTTCATGAAAAAGTTGAGAAAACTCTTTTAGAATCAGAACATAACAGTGGTGAAAGAATTTTAGGAAATGATCCCGAAACAAATAAACTTGTTCTTGCAAGAATTGGAAGATTTGGGCCAATTGTACAATTAGGTGATGCAGAAAAAGGCGATAAACTTGTATTTGCAAGCCTTACTCAAGATCAATTAATTGAAACAATTAACCTAGAACAAGCTCTTAAACTTTTAAAAGAAAATAAAGACGGTAGAAAATTAGGAATACATCCGGAAAATGGGAGACCTATATTTGCTCGAGTTGGCAGATTTGGTCCAATGGTTCAAATTGGCGAATCTGATGACGAAGAAAAACCCAGTTTTGCAAGCCTTTTAGCTACTCAAAATATTAATACAATTACTTTTGGAGAAGCACTGGAACTTTTTAAATTTCCACGCACAATTGGAGATTATGAATCAAAAACTGTTGTTATTGGAATTGGAAGATTTGGACCATATATAAAACACAAATCTAAATTTACTTCATTAAAAAAAGAAGACGACCCATTAACAATAAATCTTGAAAGAGCAATTGAATTAATTGAAGCAAAAAGAGAATCAGACAATAAAAAGTTAATTAAAGAGTTTCCCGAAAATAAAGATATAATTGTTGTAAAAGATAGATGGGGAAATCCTACAATTAAATTTAAAACTAAATACTATAGACTCCCAAAAGATATCGTTCCGGAAAATTTAACTCTAGAAAAATGTATTGAACTTTTACCTGCTGAAAAAAACAGTAAAAAAACAGTAAAAAAAACAGTTAAAACAAAAGCTAAAACAAATACCAAAATTAAAAAACCAACAAAAAAATAAATTTAAAATCCTTTTTTATTAATAAATAAAATCTAAATAATTTGCATCTCATATCACTTTTGAAACTAATTCAAAAAGTGATATGAGAATTTAATTCACATTTTACAATTACCCTAATAATAAACTTGTAAGAATTAGAGCTTTTCACAAATATCTAATTATAAGTATCTTACTATGCAATATTTTGATTTTTCACATCTTTAAAATTAAATTCCAATTAATTTTTATAATTTTAATTTTAACAATTATTGTTAATTTGCTGTGAAAACAACTAGAAAAAATCAGTCTTAATTTCATAATATTAAAAATAAATGTTGATAAACAAGGCTTATTTTACTTGTGTTTTTGTATGGTAAACTTTATATTTGTTAAATATTTATTAAAAAAAATTAAATGGACTTGCTATATTACTTTGATAAAATAGAAACAGAAAAATTTCAAATAGATTCAAGTTTTAAAAAAAATAAATTTGCATTTTTCAATATAGATAAAAATACTTTTAATTTTAAATTTAAAAATTTAGAACAATACAAAGCTGCTATAATTGGAATTCCTGAAGAAAGAAATTCTAAAAATAAAGGAACTGCAAAAGCACCCGATAAAATAAGAGAAAGCTTATATCAATTAAATATTCCATCAAATATTAAAATTATTGATTTAGGAAATATTAAAATCGGGAATACACTAAAAGATACATATTTTGCAATTAGTGATATTTGTCAAATTTTAATATCAAAATCAGTAATCCCTATAATTATTGGAGGAAGTCAGGATTTAACTTACGGAAATTTTTTAGCATATGAAAAGCTTAAGCTAAAAACAAACCTTGTATGCATAGATCCTAAATTTGATCTCGGATATTTAAAAAACGATTTCGACTCAACAAGCTATTTAGGCCAAATAATTCTAAATAATAGAGATACCCTTTTTAACTTTACAAATCTCGGATACCAATCATATTACACAAACAAAGAAGAAATAACTTTTTTGAATAAACTGAATTTCGATACAGTAAGACTTGGAAAATTAAGATTTGATTTAAAAGAAGCCGAACCAATTATTCGAGATGCCGATTTATTGAGCATAGACATAAGTTCAATAAAACAATCAGACGCACCTGCACATTTTATGCCTTCAACAAATGGCTTTTATGGCGAAGAAGTTTGTCAATTGGCAAAATATGCAGGACTTAGCGATAAGCTCAGCTCTTTTGGAATTTACGATATTAATCCTGATTTTGACAATAACAATCAAACAATAAATCTTGCAGCTCAAATTATATGGTATTTTATTGATGCTTTAACAACCAGAAAAATAAATAACCCTAAAATTAATCCAAATGAATATACTAAGTTTATTGTTAACTTTGAAAAAAATAATAAAAACATAATTTTTTATAAAAATAATTTTGATAATAGATGGTGGATGGAAATCGGCATACTAAATAACTCAATTGAAAAATACATAATCGCATGTTCTTATGAAGACTATAAATTAGCTTGCTCTCAAGAAATTCCTGAAAGATGGCTTAATACAATTCAAAAAATTAATTAAACAAATATATAAATGTCAATATCTTAAAAAAATGTAATATTTTATAACATTTTGAAACTTTTCTTTTAAATATTCGTATAAAAGAATACATTAATGTATTATAACTTTAAATTTGCTTAAAAAAGATAATGGCACATATCTTGATATAGTTATAAAAATTTATTAAAACATTAAGATTTTTGTTATCATTAAAAAAATTATTTACTTTGCTTATTTTATATTAAAAGATTAAACTAGCATTTGTAAAAAATAAGAATACAAATTTAAACATGAAGCAAATTATTTACATAATAATTCTTATTTCAAGTATCTATACTGCTAAATCGCAGCAAGATCCTTTAATAAGTCATGTCTTTGATAATAAAACATTTATAAACCCCGCTTTTGCAGGAACACAAGGTGAAATTTGTGCAAATTTAATTAACCGCCAACAATGGTTTGGCCTTGAAGGCGCACCAAAAACAACGATATTAAATTTAAATTCGCCTATTAATATTTTTGGTACAAAAAGTGGTATTGGAATTTCACTACTTGACGACAAATTAGGTTTGGAAAAAAACTTCACAGGAATGATTGATTACTCATATCACCATATGCTTGGTGAAGGAATATTAAGTTTTGGCGCTCAGCTTGGTATAAACAATAAAGCTTTTGAGGGCACATGGACTACACCTGAAATTTCAGCCAATGCAGATCCTGCTATTCCTGCAGAAAATGATCATAACCTTGTTTTTGATATGGGATTCGGAATTGCATATAATATTGGTAATCTTTATGTCGGATTATCTTCAACCCACTTAACTCAACCAAGTTATAATTTCACAAATGCAAAACTCCCTTTTTTAAAAAGACATTATTATCTTATTTCAGGATATATATATGAAATACCAAACAGTTTAATCGAATTAAAACCAAACGTAATGCTTAATTCAGACGGAAGCTCCTCACAAATGTTAATTAATGTAGATGTTTTATACAATAAAAAATTCTGGGGCGGCGTTTCATATAGAACAGTGAATGGAATAGATATAAAAATTGGTGTAGAATTATTAAATGGCATAAGAATTGGTTACTCTTATGGATTAAATATATCTGAAATAATAAGAACAAATAGTGGTAGTCATGAATTAATGTTAGGTTATTGTTTTAACCTAAGCATAGACAAAGCACCACAAAAATATAGAAGTGTTAGATTTTTATAATATATAATTAAACAACATTGGCAATTAAATTAAGGTTTGTTGATATGAAAAAAATTATTCTTTTAAGTTTATTCGCGGTATTAATTATAAGCGGTTGTAGAAATAATGGTCCGAGTGGCGAATTAGTTGGTGTTCCTGACAGAAAAGAATTTTGGGAAGACGACCCTTTTGGGATGACTCTAATACCTATGGGATCATATACAATGGGACCAAACGATGAAGACGTTCCATTCGCTTTAACAGCTCAAGCAAAAACAGTTTCTATCGATCCTTTTTGGATGGATGTTACTGAAATTACAAACAACGAATATCGTCAGTTTGTAAATTGGGTTAGAGATTCTATAGCAAGAAGGCTTCTTGTTCAAAATGACATTGAAGGCTACAAAGCCGAAATAAATGAAGAAATTTCATACGATGGCTATGACCATGACGATGCAAATACATGTTTCTTAAACTGGGAAACAGAAATTAACTGGAGTAGCGAAGACGAAGAATATCAAGATGCTCTGAAAAAACTGTTTTTAGAACAGCATGAAAGATTCTACAGAAAAAAAGAAGTTGATTCAAGAAAACTTATCTATGAATATTACTGGGTTGATTTAAAACAAGCGGCTAAAAAATCAAACAGATATAACTTCAATGAAGATTATTCTGGTGGTCAATATAAAGGTGAAATCATTAACAGTAAAGGAGAAAAAGTGCCAATAAAAGACCGTTCTTCATTTATCATGTCAGCAAAAATAAATGTTTACCCAGATACTTTAGTTTGGATGTCAGATTATACATATTCTTACAACGAACCTTATGCAAAAAGCTATTTTTGGCATCCTGCTTTCGACAACTATCCAGTAGTAGGAGTTACATGGAAACAAGCTAATGCTTTTACAATATGGCGTACTCAACTTATGAGAAATTATCTAACAAAAAAAGGTCAAGTGCCTTTTCAAGATTACAGATTACCTACAGAAGCTGAATGGGAATATGCAGCTAGAGGCGGCTTAATGCTTTCTGTTTATCCTTGGGGTGGACCATATACAAGAAACAATACAGGATGTTTTATTGCAAATTTTAAACCTCTACGAGGTATATATGGAGATGATGGCGCAAATGAAACACTTCAAGTAGCTGCTTATAATAATCCTAACGAATGGGGTTTATATGACATGGCTGGAAATGTTGCAGAATGGACATCTAATGCTTTTGATGAATCGGCTTACAGTTTCACACATGATTTAAATCCAGACTATGTATATAATGCCCTAGCAAGTGATCCGCCTGCTCTTAAAAGAAAAGTTATCAGAGGTGGATCATGGAAAGATATAGGATATTATTTACAAGTTGGAACTAGAACATATGAATACCAAGATACAGCAAAATCATATATAGGTTTTAGATGTGTAAGATCGTTTCTTGGTAATGCAACTTCTGAATGGGATTTCAGTAAGTTTAATTAACAAAACAACAAATATTTTTATAATTAATTCTTTTTAAGTATATTTAGCTTCAAAATCAATTCATTAATTTACTAACTTAATAAAATTTCAATATGGGACTTGCTAAATTAACTCAATCACATGCTTGGAAAAATTTCATGGCAAAACTTTATGGCATCGGCGCGTCTGTAGTTATTATTGGTGCACTTTTTAAAATCATGCACTGGCCTTTTGCCGGACCAATGCTTATAGCCGGACTTGGAACAGAAGCAATTATTTTCTTCTTTTCTGCATTCGAACCTCTTCATGAAGAAATTGACTGGACATTAGTTTATCCTCAATTATCCGGATTAGTTGAAGATGACGAAATTGAAATCTTACCAAATAATACAGGATCTTCAAACTCTGGTGAAGCACTTGCTAAATTCGATGAAATGTTAGATAAAGCAGGTGGAGCAAACTTATTTGATAAACTTGGAAATGGTATAGAAACTCTAAATGATAGGGTTAAAGACCTGAATAATATATCAGATGCAGCTCTTGCTACTAATGAATTTACTGATAATGTTAAAAATGCATCAAATTCAGTAAATGAACTATCAACTGCTTATAAAAGTTCTGCTGCTGAAGTAAGTCTCTCTGTTAATAACCTTTCAGAAGCTTACAAACAATCTGCAGAATCACTAAATTATTCTGTTGAAAACCTTTCTGATGCTTATACAAAATCTGCTCAGAATGTTACTGAAAAAGGTGGAAACTTTATTGCAGCTTACGAAAGACTTACAGAATCTATGGAAGTTGATTTCTCTGCACTTAAAGACGGAAACTCTAAATACGGAGCACAAGTTGGTATTTTAAATAAAAATTTAACTGCACTAAATGCAATATTTGAACTTCAACTTAATGAAGCTGATTTAGATAAAATGATGGAAGATCTTAACGGTTCTGTTGAACAGTCTAGAAAATATCATACTGAAATCAAAAAATTAGGTAAACGCCTAGAATCTTTAAATAACGTTTATGGCAATATGCTAGCTGCCATGAATATTAATGTTGGCGAATAATTTATTTAATTTTTACTGATTATAATTAAAATCATATTATTATGGGACACGGAAAAGAAACCCCACGGCAGAAAATGATTGGTATGATGTATCTTGTACTGACTGCTCTTCTTGCATTAAATGTTGCAGCAGAAGTACTTAATGCTTTTGTCTTAATTGACAACAGTTTAAGAAAGACTACCGATAATGCCGTTACAAAAAATGATGTAATTTATACTTCTTTTGAAGCTGCTTATAATGAAAATCCTGGAAAAGTTAAACCTTATAAGGATAATGCAGACAAAATTAGGATTAAATCTAAAGAACTTATTGACTATATAGATACTCTTAAGCTCAAAATAGTTAAAACAGCAGATGGACCAGAAGGAGATCCAACTAACATAAGTAGCAAAGATGACCTTAATGTGCCGGGACAAATTTTACTATTAGAAAAAGTAGACGGGAAATATAGAGGGGATATTTTAAAAGAATATATCGATAAATATAAGGAATTTCTAATTTCATTAATTGCTGATAAAGTTAAATATAAAGAATTAGTTAAAAGTATAGAAGATAACCTTAGTACTGCTGATATAATCGGATCTGAAGGCGGAAAAAAAACTTGGCTTGTTTCTAATTTTGAACACATGCCTCTTGTTGGAGTTATAACCTTAATGTCTAAAATGCAAGCAGACATTAGAAATTCTGAATCTGACATGTTAGGTTATTTATTTGGACAAATTGATGCTGGTTCTTTTAAATTTAATAACATAGAAGCAATTGTTAGTTCACCTACAAATTATGTTTTGAAAGGACAACCATATGAAGCTGAAGTTTTTATAGCAGCTTCTGATTCTACTGTTGACCCTGTTATTAAAATAAATGGCAGCCCTACTCCTCTTCCTGTAAAAAATGGTAAAGGTATTTACGTTGGTGCTACCGGATCACCAGGTATTAAAACATGGGGTGGTGTTATTGAATTGAAATCTCCTGCTACCGGTGAAATGTTACAATACAAATTTCAAAGCGAATATCAGGTTGGCGAAGCCAGCCTTGTTGTATCACCAACAAAAATGAATGTGCTTTTTATTGGCGTAGATAATCCTGTAGATGTGTCTGTTCCAGGAGTACCTGAAAATAAAATACATCCAAGAATATCTAATGGTAGTATTGTTAAATCAGGAAAAGGATATGTAGTAAGAGTGAAACAATTAGGAACAGTAAATATTAGTGCTTCTGCCGATATTGAAGGTGGATCTAAAAATATGGGTTCTAAAGAATTTAGAGTAAAAAAAGTGCCAAACCCTGTACCTAAAATTGGCGGTAAAAACAGTGGTGACGTATCAAAAAACTGGTTAACAGCCCAAACAGGTGTTGCTGCTGTTTTAGAAGATTTTTATTTTGATTTAAGATTTAATGTTGTAAGTTTCAACGTTTCGGCTACAATTAAAGGCTATGTTGAAGATGCTAAATCAAGCGGTCCTGGGTTTACAAGCGCACAAAAATCTTTAATCCAAAAAATACCTTCTAGACAAAAAATATATATTGAAGATGTTATGGCTGTTGGACCGGATGGAACTAGAAGAAATATTGGAAGTATAGTATTTAAATTAAATTAAAAATAGATGAAAACAAAAGGATTGTTAACAGCTATCATTCTGCTTAGTATTTTTGCATTTAATATAACCGGATTAAAAGCACAAGATGTTCTAAATGGCGTGTATGTAAAAGAACATGTCAAAGATAGAAAACCTATTCCTTATCAATATTTAAGGGAATCGGATGTTATGTGGTCGAAAACAATTTGGCGAGTTATTGAATTAAAAGAAAAAATGAATCACTCTTTATATTACCCAGAAGAACCAATTGGGGAAAGAAAAAGTTTGATTTCGCTTTTAATGTGGGCAATACAAAACCAAGGTTTAACAGCATATAATTATTCTACATATGATGAATTTGCTACGGTAATGACCATGAAAGAGATAGAAGAGCGTTTTGGAGCAAAAGATGAAGTAGTTATGGTAGAAGATGTTGAAAATCCTGACGGCCCAATGATTGAAAAAACAATTGAAGGTTCTTACAACACATCTGATGTTAAACAATATCTTGTAAAAGAGTTATGGTTTTTTGATAAACAACGCTCTGTTCTTGAAGTAAGAATTATTGGCTTATGCCCAATATTATTTAGTACAAGAACAAATGAAGAAGGTGATGACGGAGGTGAAGAAGCCATTGAAAAGAAAAAACTTTTCTGGGTATATTTTCCAGAAGCAAGGAAAATATTTGCGAACAATGAGGTTTTTAACCCATTTAATGATGCTGAAAGAAAATCATACGATGATATCTTCTTCAAAAGATTATTTTCCAGTTATATAGTTCAAGAATCGAATGCATATAACGATAGATTAATTGAAGAATATACAGTTGGCATGGAAGCTCTTTTAGAAGCAGACAGAATAAAAGAAAGCATTTTTAATTTTGAACAAGATCTTTGGGAATATTAAATATTGCTTAAAGCATAGTCCCCTAAAAGCCATTCATTTTATTGAGTGGCTTTTTTTTGTTAATTATTTTTGTGAAATTTGAAATGATTAATATATTTACATAAGAATATACAAATAAAATCTTTATCATCCCTAATGTATTATTTGCAAACAGAATTTATTATCCTTTTAAGAATTAATTTATAATTATTAAATTATGAGAAAAATATTTACACTTTTTTTAATACTTATTTTTTCTATTGAAAGTAATTCTCAAACCAATCCCTTATGGATGCGATATCCTTCAATTTCGCCAGATGGAAAAACAATAGCATTTTCCTATAAAGGAAACATATTTACTGTTTCATCAAGCGGTGGCGAAGCAAAAGCTATAACAATACATCCTGCTTACGATTACAAACCAGTTTGGTCATCAGATGGAAAAAACATTGCTTTTGCATCTGAGAGATATGGTAATTTTGATATTTATGTGATTTCTTCTAACGGTGGACAAGCAAAAAGATTAACTTTTCATTCAGGGAATGAATACCCAACAAGCTTTTCTCCTGACAATAAATATATTTTATTCTCCGCTTTGGTTATGGATAATGATAAATCAGCACAATTTCCAGATACAAGATTTACAGAATTATATCAAGTTTCTGTTGAAGATGGACAAATATCTCAAATATTAACAACACCAGCAATAGATGCAAAGTACAACAAATCAAAAACTGAATTAATTTATCATGATTATAAAGGATATGAAGATAATTGGAGAAAACATCATATTTCCCCAGTAGCAAGAGATATTTGGATGTATTCGAATAACAAGCAAATAAAATTAACAGCTTTTAAAGGTGAAGACAGAGAGCCTGTTTACAGTTCAGACGAACAATCAATATACTATTTAAGTGAACAATTTGGTTCTTTTAATGTATGTAAATTGTCAAAACAAAACCCAAATGAAATAAAGCAAATTACATTTCATAAAAGTCATCCCGTAAGATCTTTGTCTATTTCAAAAGATGAAAAATTGTGCTACTCGTATAATGGTGAAATTTTCATAAAAAAAGAAAATAGTAATCCTGAAAAAGTAAATATTAATATTAATTATGAAGATGAAACAAATAATTTTGAGTTAATTAACTCATCTTCAAGAGCTTCAGAAATGGATATTTCACCAGATGGAAACGAAATAGCTTTTATATATCGAGGAGAAGTATTTGTAAGCTCAGTAAAATACAGCACAACTAAACAAATTACCAATAGCCCTGAACAAGAAAGGACAGTAAGCTTTAGTCCTGATGGAAAATCAATAATATATGCTTCAGAGCGAAATGGTAGCTGGAATATATATAAATCAAATTTAATTCAGAACAACGAAAAATCATTTACATATTCAACAGTATTAAAAGAAACTCCTTTAATTGAGAGTATAAAAGAAGAATTTCAGCCAAAGTTTTCACCGGATGGCAAAGAAATAGCTTATTTAGAAGAAAGAACGACATTAAAAATTTTAAATTTAGAAACAAATAAAACCAGAGTAGTTTTTGACGGAACAAATAAATATTCATATGCCGATGGCGATCAAAAATTTGAATGGTCACCAAATGGTAAATGGTTATTATTTTCATCAGAAAACAATCTGTTTTTAAGCGATATTTTTTTAATTGATGCTTCAGGAAAAAAAGTACCAATAAATCTAAGCAAAAGTGGATATAACGACACAAATCCTAAATGGGGAATGAACGGTGAAATGATAATTTGGACTTCAGATAAAGAAGCCATGAGAAAACAAGCTGTTTGGTGGGGTTCCCAGTCTGATGTTTATGCTATGTTCTTTAGTAAACAAGCATTTGAACAATTTAAGCTATCTGAAGAAGATTTTAATTTATTAGATGAAACCAGATATAAATATAACGATTCAGATTTTGATATTGAAAACTCCTTTAACAGAAAAATAAAATTAACCGAATCTTCATTAGTAATTACAGATCATATAATTACAAAAGATGGCAGTAAATTATTCTATTTGAGCAGAACACCAAAAGGTTATGATTTATGGATGAAGCAGTTAAGAGAAAATCAAACAAGTTTGGCTGTTAGTTTTCCAAATAGTGGAAATAACAGGAGTTTATGGAAGAATAAAAGTGATGGAACAAAAATATATTCAGATGAACTGAATGGTAACATTTATGTTTTTATAAGAGGTCAAATCTATAAAGTTTCGATAAATGATTACAAAAAAACCTCTGTTAATTATGATGTAGAAATGCAAATTGATAAAATTGGTGAAAGAGAATACCTTTTTGAACATGTTTGGCGTCAAGTTAAAAAGAAGTTTTATACAAAAAGTTTACACAATTTAGATTGGGATTTTTACAAAACAGAATATCACAAATTTTTACCATATATTAATAATGGATTTGATTTTTCTGAAATGCTAAGCGAGATGCTGGGCGAACTAAATGGTTCGCATACAGGTTGTAGATACTATCCTGATAGTAAAGGCGCTGATGAAACTGCAAGATTAGGATTATTTTATAATTATTCTAGTAAAGATAATATATTTGAAGTTACAGAAGTAATTGAAAATGGACCTTTTGATGTTAAAAATTCACAAGTTGAAAAAGGTATTATAATTGAAAAAATCAACAATGAAAAAATAACAAGTACCAATGTTATATATCAATTATTAAATCATAAAACTAACAAATTAACATTAGTTTCATTTTTTAACACAAAAACAAAAAAAAGATGGGATGAAACGATAAAACCAATATCAATAAGAGAAGAACAAGAATTACTTTATTCAAGATGGCTAAAACAAAGAAGGGAAGAAACAGAGAAATTATCTAATGGAAGAATTGGCTATGTTCATGTTAGAGATATGAGTGATGAAAGTTTACGAGAAGTATATTCTGATATTTTTGGTTTAAATAAAGATAAAGATGCAATTATTATAGATACTAGATTTAACGGTGGAGGATGGTTACATGATGATTTGGCTAATCTTCTTAATGGTGAAATTTATCTTAATTTTAATATAAGAGGCATTAAGTTTGGTCACGAACCAATGTCGAAATGGACTAAAGAATCTATTGTTTTGATGAGTGAAGATAACTATTCAGATGCAAACGGATTTCCTTACACATACAAAAAACTTGGAATAGGCAAACTAGTTGGTACTCCTGTAGCAGGAACAATGACAGCAGTATGGTGGGAAGCACTTTTAGGTAATGATATGGTATTTGGAATTCCACAAGTTGGAACTCAAAATTTAGAAGGAGAATTTCTTGAAAACAAAGTGTTAGAACCTGATTATCTTATAGTTAACGAATATTCAATTCTAAGTCAAGGAAGAGATGAACAAATAGAAAAAGCAGTAGAATTGCTATTAAATAAAAAATAAATTTAACTCTAAAAACCATGAAATTTAAGTTTATAACCATATTCTTGTCAATATTATTTATTCCAACATATATGATATCTCAATCTAACCATCTTTTACCTGATATTGAAAAGATAATTGATACAAATTATAAAAGTTATTACGAATTTTACAAAGATTTACATCAAAACCCAGAATTATCATTGTATGAACAAGAAACATCTAAAAAAATAGCAACAAAATTGAAAGAAATAGGCTATAATGTTACAGATAATTTTGGCGGTTATGGAGTGGTTGGAATATTGAAAAATGGTAAAGGTCCGACTTTGCTAATAAGAACAGATATGGATGCTCTGCCAATAGAAGAAAAAACAAATTTGGACTATGCTAGTACAAAAATTACAAAAGATAATGAAGGTGTAAAAACGCCTATAATGCACGCATGTGGTCATGATATGCATATGACAGTTTTTATAGGAACAGCAACTACTCTTTTTGAAATGCAAAAGCACTGGAAAGGAACATTAATTTTAATAGCTCAACCAGCAGAAGAAGTCAGCAAAGGCGCCAAAGCGATGTTAAAAGCCGGATTATTTGAAAAATTCCCTATCCCTGATTATTGTTTAGCGCTACATGTTAATCCAAATATAGAATCGGGTAAAGTTGGATTAAACTCAGGTCCTTTTTTTGCAAGCGTTGATATGCTTGACATTACAGTGTTTGGATTAGGTGGTCATGGTGCAATTCCTGATAAAACAGTTGATCCAATTGTTCTTGCAGCGAGAATGGTACTTGCTTTTCAAACGATAGTAAGCAGAGAAGTAGCACCCTTAGAAACAGCAGTTGTTACAGTTGGTTCAATTAATGGAGGAACAAAACACAATATTATCCCTGATAAGGTAAAAATGCAACTTACAATCAGAACTTATTCAAATGATTTGCGAAACAAAATTATTGAAAGTCTGAAAAGAATAAGTAAAGGTATCGCTATATCTGCTGGACTTGAAGAAGACAAATATCCAATAGTATTTGTTAGAGATGAAAATGCACCTCCTGTTTTAAATGATGTTGAATTAACAAAGAAAGTAAAAACAGCTTTTGAAAAAATTTTAGGTGAAGATAATATTATAGAAGTCCAGCCAACAATGGCTGGAGAAGACTTTTCAATATATGGAAATACAAAAGAAAAAGTTCCAATTTGTATGTTTTGGTTAGGTGCTGTGTCTGAAAAAAAAATTGCTGAATATGAGAAAAATAATAAAATGCTTCCTAGCTTACATTCTCCATATTTTTCTCCAGATGTTGAAAAAACAATGAAAACTGGGATAAAAGCTATGTCTGGTGCAGCAATGAGTATTTTTTCTAATTAAAAGAATAACTGAAATAAAAAACTAAAAAAAATGCTTAGAAAAATAAAAATATCTTATAGAATTGCATTCCTAATATTATTTATGATCGCATTTATAATTTTAACAATTATCAGTTTTTATTTTGGTATTGAAAAAATCAAAACTTATTATACAGAACAATTACAAAACGAATTTACTGAAACACAAAAGGATAAGATAAAAATTGGAACTCATACTGTATCGATTGCCTTAAGTGAAATGTTAGAAGACATTGAATTAAAAAGTGAAAAAATAAAAGTAATACGAAAAGTTATTGATAATATTAGATATGAAGCAGATTCGTCAGGTTATTATTTTGTGTACGAAGGCACAGTAAATATAGCTCATCCATCGCATCAATATCATGATAAAGACTTAAAAGATTTAAAAGATATAAATAATACTTATTTTATACAAGATGCTTTTAAAAACACACTAAATGGTGGAGGATTTAATTATTTAATATTTAATAAACCAGGAAAAGGTGATCAACCAAAAATTGTTTATGCAGAGGCTATTCCAAACACAAATTATTGGATTGCCTCTGGTGTTTATCTCGATAATATTAAAGAAACTCAAGATAATTTAATGAATGACGTTAATAAAATTACCCAAGAAATGTTATTCAAGATAATAATAATCTTTCTAATACTTTTAATTATAGTTTTACCTTTAAGCATATATCTATGGAAAAGCATTATTATTCCACTAAATAAAGCAATATATACAACAGACGAAGTTTCAAAAGGAAATTTAAATGTAACCATAAATGAAATTTATGATGACGAAATCGGCTTATTAAATATTTCTTTAGCGAAAATGATAAAAAAACTGAAAAGTGTAGTGATTTCAGTTAAACATACAAGTAATACAGTAGCAATAAATAGCGCTGAAGTTAATAAAACTGTTGAATTAATGACACAAGGTGCTGTGCAACAAGCGGCAACAACCGAAGAAGTATCATCAACAATGTTGGAAATTGAATCTCAGATAAAACAATCTGCAGAAAATGCCAATAAAACAAATGAAATATCTGTAACCGCATCTAATAATGCTTCAGAAACCAGTATTGTTGTAGAAAATGTTATAGAAGTAATGAACGAAATTATTAATAAAATAATAATAATTGAAGAATTAGCATTTCAAACAAATTTATTAGCTTTAAACGCATCTGTAGAAGCAGCAAGAGCTGGAAATGCAGGTAAAGGATTTGTAGTAGTAGCAAGAGAAGTTAAAAAACTTGCAGAAAAAAGTAAAAATGCTTCAATTGTAATAAATAATATATCAAATGATAGTATTAAAGTTGCTGCCACAGCAAGCAATAGATTAAAAACTTTAGTTAATAATATTTCAAAAGTTTCTGAACTAATGAATGAAAATAATGTTGCCAACAGTGAGCAGGTAAATAGTATAATGGAAATAACATCAGCAATAAATAGTTTTGATAATATTATT
>JAFGWC010000064.1 GCA_016937695.1 Bacteroidales bacterium | reverse complement strand
TAAAATAATTTGAAATATACAATTTATACAAATAAAAGGAAAAATGATATATTTTATTGATTTTTCTTTCTTAATTTTCCAGGAGTGAGGGCTTCAATTTTCTTAAATACTCTAATAAAAGAAATATCACTTGAAAAACCTGAAGCTATTGCGACTTCCTTAACACTCATCGTTGAGGTTAATAATAATTTTTTAGCATACTCAATTCGCTTTTGATTGATTTTTTGAACAATCCCGATTCCACAATATTCTTTATATATTGTAGATATATAGGTATTACTAACTTGTAAAATATCACTAATATAATATAAACCTAAATTTTCATCTCTAAATGAAGAATCTATTATCTTATTAACTTTATCGACTAATACCGTCTTAGAGCTACCTACATCTTTTTTAATTGTTTCTATATTATAAAAGATTTCTTTATTAATTTCTAAATTTTTATCTAAATCAATATTTAAATCATCACTATACTGTTTTATTTCAGTTATTAAATTAACTAATAAATAAGCTGGCAAATAATTGTTATTAGAAAATACTTTATCAATGCAGCTATGATATAATTTTAAATTATTAGTTTCAAAAGAATCTTTTAAATCTTGAACAATAGCTTTTGTTGAATCTTCATAAAATTCAACGCCATTTGATTTATTTAACAAATAATTACATTGTAAATATCCAAAATATAGAGTTGATAAAGATAAACAAATATCACTTAATTTAAATGAAATTTGATTTATATCATAATCATTAGCACTTAAAACATCACGAACAAAATCAATTATTTTTATTTGATTATTTTTCTCTTCTTCAATATTTATAAAACCTATTAAATACTTTTCTTGATAAGAAAGATAAACTTGACAATTTATATCAATAAATAATTCATCTTTGATAGTATATAGAAGATCATTAACTTTTTTATTATCACAAATAAAAATATAAAAATAAGAATAAGGAAAGACAATTTCATTCTTATTCATGAGTTTATTACAATACTTCTCACTTAAATTCTCTTTTAATAAGTTTTTTAGAAAAAGACATTGAAGATTATAATAAAGAGTTTTTATTCGCTCTTCCTTATAATCTTCCTCTTCTAACAATGAATTAATTTTATCATTGATGATTTGTAAAGAGTCTTTAGGATATTTATTAGGTGATAATTTATATGCTAAATCTTTAAATGGTTTAAATATTTTTTTACTTTCTTTTAATGAATATAAAATTGAGACAATAAAACTAATAAATAAAGTCACAATAGAAGCAATAATAAAGAACATCATACTTTTATTATAAGTTGTAACATCCATACTAGAAATCATATACATATTGCTAAAAGCAAAGGGATTCATATAAATAAAATAATCTTTATAATTTGTTTCATTATTACTCATTAATAACTTTGAATTATTATTTAAATATGAATTAATATGGTTTGTTTTATTATCTTTAATTAAAAACAACTTTCCATCTATGTAAAAACCTAGTTCATCAACAAAAGATTTACTATCTTCAAGTGTTAATCCAGTTATATTAAATTTAAAAATAATAATCTGTCTAAAATTGGGATTATTTTGTTTATCTTTAGAATCTGATAATCTTGTATATGTAATTATATTCTCTTGATTAGAATCATAGCTAAATCCAGAATTTATTTTATCAATATCATTTTTCCACGTATTAAAAGAATCTCTTTTATTATAGCCATATTCAATTAAATAATATTCTTTTAAAGAATATACCCCATTATTGCATATTACTATGTCTAATTCTGGATAATAAATAAAAATAGTATCAACAATGGGATTTGTTTTTGTAAATGAATTTAATCTTATAGAAAAATCATACAAATCATCATAATCATAATTATCAGTAATTACTTTTTGATTTACCGGATCTAGTATTAAACTTGTTGAATAATTTAAAGAATTTTGAAATTGATTTTCAACAATAGAGACTATATATTCATTAAAATCTTTAAAGTTTGCTTTTAATTCTTTTGATATTTTAGTAAAAAAAACAATCCCCAAAAGAGCGCAAATAAGGAAAACCATGACACTTACACTAATCATAGCTTTAAAAGTATTATATCTTGATACACTCAAACCTAAATGCCTTTTAATTCTCTTCATATTATCCTTAAATATATATTATTTTATTTATTGTAATCAATAATCATGACAAACTTATCATATTTAATATTTTTTCCCTCAACCTTAAGTAATATTCATTATTCTTTGGGTAATCCTTAAAAGTAAAACCACAACTCTCCCCATCTTTAATTATATTAATAACCTTTTCTCTTCCTATCTGTTTTTCTAAAATACAAAGCAATTTTAAATCATTAAATGCTTCAATTTGAATTTCATTTCTAAGTGAAGATAACGGTCCTGGATAAATTAAGAAAGGATCTCCTGCAGGAAATGCACAATTGCCATCACAGCTAATAAAAGGATTGATACTTTCTCTAGAATTTTCACTCTCCCAATAATTAAAACCCCAATGCAAAAATCCTTTAATATTATATAAATATAATAAAATACCCATCACTCTATTTCTATAAGAAGGTAATGCAATAAATCTATTTGGGACCATATTCCCTTGAGCTATACAATAATATGTCCACAATTGATCAACTTTATTTACAAATGGTTCTATATGATCGTTTGAAGGAATTGGTATTTCTACTAAACCATTCTCATAAAAAGAAAAATCACTTAAAGCATCAATTAAATTACAATCAACTAATAGATCTTTTACCTGATTTTTTGCCTTTTGATAATCTTCTATACAAGAAATATTAGGTTCATCAGATATATGAAAATATAAGGTTTCTTTTTTATAGCCGAAAAAATCAAATGCTTTAATTAAAGAAGGGATAAAGGATTCTAAAAATTTTCTATATTCCACTGAAGTTGCCCTAACATGCCAACCAAATTTATTTATTTTTTTTAACTCACCTGTTTCATCTTTTTCTAAAACAACAATTTTAGGAGTAAATTTAGCTCCCCATTGAGTAAACAAATGAGCTACTTCAATATATTCGATTCCACTTTTTTTACAAATCTCACACCATTTTTCTAATTTTGAAAAATCAAAACTGTAGTTATTATTATCATAAGTTATATCAACTAATTGAATAGTTTTTCTCTCTGCATTTACATCAGTATCTAAAGGCGGGGTAAAAACAGGAGTTAATAGCATATTAACATCACACTTAGTTCTTGCATAAAATATATACTTTTCAAGTAG
>JAFGWC010000063.1 GCA_016937695.1 Bacteroidales bacterium | reverse complement strand
GGAAATTCATGTCGTAGCAAAATGGCCGAAGGCTTTTTTAAAAGTTTTGATTCAAAAATTGAAGTTTTTTCTGCCGGAACAAATCCTAGCGATAAAATACATCCAAAAGCCATTGTGGTAATGCATGAAATAGGAATTGATATCAGCAATACAAAACCACAAAATGTAGATACTTTTGTTAATCAAAATTTCGATTATGTAATAACAGTTTGCGATAATGCAAAAGAAACTTGTCCTGTTTTTATTGGGAATGTTAAAAATCGTTTACACATAGGTTTTGAAGATCCTGCCGAAGCCAAAGGAACAGAGGAAGAAATTTACAGAGTATTTCGTAAAGTAAGAGACGAGATTTTACATGATTTTAAAAATTTTTATATCAAAAATATAAATCAATAAATATTTAATAAGTTATTGTAAATCAAATATATATAAAAAATATTTCAAATAAAGATTAAAACTATCAATTTGTTTTTTTAACAAATTATAGTTAATTTTCACTTCAAATTAGGACTAATTATTTACTAAATAAAATTATTTTATTATGAAAAATTTGAAATTAAATCTATTGCTTTTAACTTTTGTTTTCTTCATTTTTAGTTGTGCAAGTGAAGGAACTGATGAAAATTCTGAAAACGATTCAACTTCTGTCGAAGCTGATGTAGAAGACGGAGTTGGTTATGAACAAGAAGTTCAGGCAATTTGCATTTGGAGTTCTTTAACAGTAAAAGCAACTCCAAATGAAAAAGGAAAATATATAACTTCAATTAATCTTGGCGAAGTTGCTACAACACACGGTATTATATCTGTTGATTCAAGCACTTCAAAACCCAGAGAATATGTTAACATAACTCTTGCAGATGGCACTTCAGGTTGGGTTCAGAAAAATTTTATTGCTATAGATTCTAAAGCATTCGTTGTTAAAGGGAAAACTAAAATATACAAACGTCCTGATATTTTAACCGCAACTAAAAACGAACTAGACAGAATGCAATTTCTTGTTAGTACAGAATTTCAAGAAGGTTGGATAAAAATTAAAGCAAAAAGAAAAATTGACAATTGGTTTATCGAAGGTTGGGTAAAATCAGATCATTTAACTGATAATCAGATAGATGTAACTGTTGCTATTCTAGTTCAAAGAGCTTTAGATTTTAAAGATAAAGCCAAAAGAATTGATGCTTTAACTGAAATAAAAGATAATGCAGATTTTTCAGCTTCTGTTTTTATTAAAGACATTGAAGAATTATTATATGATTTGATGACCGAAGAAGCAGAACAGCCGATTGAAAATGAAGAAATGGGTGATTAGCAATTGCAGTGAAATAATTAATGACTTTAGTTTTTACGCTCAGTTATATTTAAAGCTAATTTCTTGCAAGTAATTAGTATATCGGCAATTAGTAATTAAGAATATTAGTAGTTCATTTTTATATACTAATTTCTAATTACTTGTCAATCAATACAAAGCAAATATTATTGCACATAAAAGCAATTTTAAGCCAAAGCATAAAAAATCTATGAGTTTTGTCAAATAAACTTATAGATTTTTTTATTTTTGGATTTTTAAATAAATATAGTTTATGGATGTACTTTTATTATTAACAGCTACAATTTTTGGTTATATATTGATGTATCGCCTTTATGGAAGATATATTGCAAAACGAATTTTTAATTTAAGCGATGATGCTAAAGTTCCTTCAAAAGAACTAGAAGACGGAATAGATTATGTTCCAACCAGAAAAGAAATCATTTTTGGGCATCATTTTACTTCAATCGCTGGTACAGGACCAATTGTAGGACCTGCAATAGCAGTAATTTGGGGCTGGGCGCCTGCTATAATCTGGGTGTTTCTCGGAAGCATTGTTATGGGTGGTATTCACGATTTTGGCTCATTAATTATTTCAATGCGAAATCAAGGAAAATCAATTTCAGAATATACTTCAAAATATATTAATCCACGGACAAAATTTTTATTTTTTTTAGTGGTTTTTCTAGAACTTTGGATAGTAATAGCTATATTCGGAATGGTTATAGCCATTATTTTCAATATGTATCCCGATTCTGTTTTTCCTGTTTGGATGCAAATAATTGTGGCTGTTGCTTTAGGTTATTATATTAATAAAGTAAGTAAAAATGTTACATTAGCTACAATAATTGCTGTTTCTTTTATGTATCTTACTGTTTGGTTGGGTCAGTATATGCCATTTACTATGCCCGGAATTCTTGGTATTCCTGCCACAGGATCTTGGACTATTATACTATTAATTTATGCATTTATAGCTTCTGTTTTGCCTGTAACTACATTGCTTCAGCCAAGAGACTATATAAATGCATATCAATTAGTTGTGGCAATGCTTTTGTTAATTATAGGCATTTTTGCAGCAGCTTTTTTTAGTGATATGCATATTGTCGCACCTGTATATAGACCAAATCCTGCAGAAGCGCCATCTATGTGGCCGTTTTTGTTTATTACAATAGCATGTGGCGCTATTAGTGGATTTCATTCATTGGTTTCGTCTGGAACATCATCAAAACAAGTAAAAAGCGAAAACGATTCTTTATTTGTCGGATATGGTTCTATGTTACTAGAAGGTTCTTTAGCTGTTATTGTTATAATTGCGGTTTCGGCCGGAATTGGACTTGGTTATGAAAAAAATGGAGAAATTTTAACTGGAATGAGCGCATGGAGTACACACTATTCTTCATGGACAGCAGCGCAAGGCCTTGGTTCTAAAATTACAGCATTTGTTGATGGTTCTGCAAATATGATTACAAGCTCCGGTATTTCAAGAGAATTTGCTCTAGCTGTAATGGGAGTTTTTGTAGCTTCTTTTGCTGGAACTACACTAGATACTGCTACCAGAATTCAAAGATATATTACTACGGAACTTTTTAGTTCGCTGAATATAAATATTTTCAAAAACATATACATTTCAACTTTTTTTGCAGTATTAACTGCTGGTATTCTCGCTTTTTCTACTGGCGCAAACGGAAATGGAGCTTTGGCTCTTTGGCCTTTGTTTGGCGCTGTAAATCAAACACTTGCAGCTTTGGCTTTAATTGTTATTACTCTTTATTTAAAATCTAAAGGTGCTTATAAATGGATGTTTGCCGGAATTCCTGCTATTTTTATGTCAATAATGACTTTGTGGGCAAGTATTATTAATGAAATAGATTTTTTTAATCAAAATAATTGGTTACTTATTTCTGTAAATACAATTGTCATTTTTGTGGTAATAATTATTTTGATAGAAGGAATTATTCAATTTTTTAGACTAAATAGATTATCAAATAAATAAATAACAAGCTAGATTTGAAAAAAAGATTATTGTAAAACAACTAACTTACTATAAACCAATTTATTATGAAAAAACTGCAATTCACAGCATATTTATTTCTTATTGTATTATTTTCTTGTAATAAAACAAAAGAAGCCGGAAACTTCGAAAATATAGATGGCTTTTCAGTTGAAGCTAATAATCAATTGAATTCTTTTTTTGAAAAGCATAAAAATAAAGCAGAAAGAAAAATTGCCGTATTTGATGGAGATGGAACAGTAATGGGACAAACACCTCATTATCTTGCTGATGAATGCATGTATCAATTTGCTGTAGAAAATCCTGATTGGAAACCGGAAATTATTGATTCTATTGTTAATTTTTCAAATGTTTCAAATCCGTATGTACAACTTCGTGTAAAATATATATCCGGAAAATCATTGCAATTTTATCGTGATTTGGGCGAAAAAACATTTAATAAGTACTATAAAAACAAAATTTTTAAGCCGATTAAGCAATTAATTAAAAGTTTAAAAGAAAATGATTTTGAAGTATGGATAGTTACCGCATCTCCAGAAGGAATGTATCAGCAGTTTTTAAGTAAAGAATTCGGTATTCCTATTACAAATATTATTGGCGTAAAATCTATAATAAATGATGGAATTATAAGCGATAGCATTGTTTATCCGGTGCCACAGGATAAAGGAAAAATGGAGGCGATAGAAACATTTATTCAAGACAAACCATTATTAGTTGCCGGAAATAGCAGAGGAGATAAAGAAATGATAGAATTTAGCAGCGAGCTTAAAATTATTGTTAATCCTGACGAGCATATAGCTGATGGACAGGATATTAGTATTTCTGATTACGCTAAAAATAATAATTGGTTAATTATAAAAATTAATGATGCACCGGATAATAATTTTCCTTCAATTTCATCAAAAACATTTGGAATAAGATTAAATAAAACAAAAAAGTAAAACTAGAGTATAAAATAGCAGCTAAATTGGAAATAAAAGCAATGTTTTTCTACTAATTTTGTTAGCCATTTTTAACAAAAAACTAACCAAAAGAAATAATGGAGTGTAAAAATTTTAAATTTGACATAAATTTATTAGGTATTCCAAATGTTTGTATCAATTAGAAATAGAAATTTTACCTCTGAATTTATTTTTAAAGCTTCGAGAAGTAGCGGCGCAGGCGGACAGAATGTAAATAAAGTAAATACAAAAATAGAATTACGCTTTGATGTTCAAAATTCAAAATTATTGACTCAAGAAGAAATTGAAATAATAAAAGTTAAATTATCGGGTAAACTAACACAAGATTTTATTCTTATAATTACAGATCAAACTACACGTTCGCAATTGAAAAATAAAGAAAACACTATTGAGCGTTTTTATCAAATTATTGAAAATTCTTTAAAACTAAAAAAGATAAGAAAGCCAAAAAAAATCAGTAAAACTGCTATAGAAAAGCGATTAAAAGCTAAGCACCAAAGAGCAGAAAGAAAGAATTACAGGAGAAAATTGTATGATATCTGACATTGATTAAAGTTAAAAAAATTAAAGTTTCAAATTAAATAAATTATATTGCAAGTTATTTTAGGTTCTATATATTATTGAAAAATATGCCAAAAGTTGATAAAAAATATTTAATCCTGATTTCAGGACTTTTATGGAGTGGAGTAGGAATACTTTTAATTAAGATTGCTTCTAAATGGTTTCATTTATTAAGTGGTAATGCTTTAATATATGCTATTTTAGGTGGAATTTTACTCGGAACAGCAATTTCTTATTTCGGTTTTTCAAATCTTGCAGTTAAAAATATTGAAAGAATAAATCTATATACAGACAAGGTTTGCATTTGGGCTTTTCAAAAATGGCAAAGCTATTTTTTAATAATTTTTATGATAAGCTTAGGAATATTTATGAGAAAAGCTTCAGTTATTCCAAAATTTTTACTTACTCCAATGTACATTGGAATTGGTTTTGCTCTTTTTACGGCAAGTTTTAAATATTATATTTTTCTTTTAAAGAAAAACAAATAAATTTTAAAATGGTTAAAGTAAAACATGAAAATTTAATACTAATTGCAGCATTTATTTGGTTAATAGCTGCTTCAATTCTGTTATTAAGAGCTTATTCATGGATTTCATTACTGTCTGAAAATCAGCTTATTATATCTTTAATTATATCTTTACCTTTAGGATTGTTAAAAACATATTTTATTTTTCATAAACTTACAATAAAAAATATAGTAAGAATTGAAAGTTTAAGCGATTCTGTATCAAGTATATTTAATTTTCACACCTTAAAAGATAAAATTTTAATTATTGTAATGATTCTAACAGGCTCATTATTAAGGCAATCGCCAATAATTCCAAAATATGTTTTAATGCCGATTTATATAGGAATTGGAATTTCAATGCTGTATGTAACATGTTTATACTTTAAAGTTTATTTTACAAAACGGCTTTCCGGATTAAAAAAAATTATATGAATATAACACTAAATACCTAAATAATGGTATTGTCTGTTTTTATCAATTAATTTAGTTTTGCTGCTCAAGTTTTTGTAAAAATATGTGTCATATAAACATATGTTATGAACATATGTTCTCTATAATTACTATTTTAGAACAATTAAATATTGAAAAGATGAAAAAAACATTTATTTTTATTAGTTTATTATTGCTTGTAAATTCTGCTTATTCTCAAGTTGGAGGCTTATCAGCATCAAAACTTGGAACAATATGCACCGAAACTGTTCCTAAAAACACAATAGAGTTTGAGCCTTTTTTTTCATATGCATCTTCAACGCATTTCTTTGATAATGAAGGAAATATGGAGGACCTTTTTTCAACAGATGATAGTACCCAGTTTTTTTCAGCATCAGGATTAAGATTTAGCTACGGACTATTTGAAAATTTTGAGTTAGGAGTGTCTTTGCCTGTAGATATGAGTACAATTAGTTTTGGTGCAAAATATAAATTACCTTTTGGTGAAAAAATTACATCGGGCGTATTTTTAGGTTATAATACAATTATTGGAAATGCGGTTTATGTTAGAAGAAATTCTGCGCAAGAATCAACAGCAGCAATGGTTGGCGGATTAATTTTAACTTTTAATTTTTCTGAAAAACTCAGTTGCGATTTTAATGCTCAATATCAAAGGCATATAAATACAACTGTTGCCGGACATAAACAAGGAATGTTTTTAAGTACTGATTTTGGATATTATCTAATTGATAATGTGAACTTTATATTAGGAATGAATTACTTTTTTAAAGAATATGATACTTTTGAAAATAATTCGCATTTATTCACGCTTAATCCCGGAATTGCAATAGAAAAAGCCGAAAATTTCATACTAGTTTTAAATGCTCCAATAGATTTATTTGGTAAAAACGAATATCAGGTATTTGGATTTGGATTAGCTTTAACAATAATGATTAACTAATTCCAGTAATATTATTGAAAAGCTTTTTAGGAAATCAGTAAAATAATAAGTAAATTTGGATTAATCTAACAAACTAATAATCTGGAAATGGAAAAAAAATCATTTATGGAAAATGCAAAAGGTTTTCTTTCGGCATGGAAAAATGAGCATAAAGAAGAAAATAAAGATATTATAGAACGTAAAAAACTTAGAGTCGAACAAGCTGAAGCAATGAAGCAGGAATTTTTGAAAACTCTTAATGAAGTTAAAACTGATTTAGAAGGAAAATCGAAAGATATTGTCGAAACATTAAGTCAGGAATTTGATAAATTTTCGGTTTCGTTACAAAAAGGAACTGCAACTTTACATGAAAAACTCCAAATTGAAAAACGTTTTGAGCAGCTAAAATTTTTCTTAAATAAGGCTGAAAATGTGGGCGAAGAAAAAATAGATAAATTATCAAAAAACATTTCAGGACTTTCTGAGTTTGACAAAGATTTAGTAAAAGATGAAAATGTGGAAGATATTAAAAATCAGACAGATAACTCACTAAAAGATGATAATATTGACAATTTAACCGATGATGTAAACAAATTATTTGATGATATTGATAAATAAATTGATTTATTGTTGAATTGCAAAAAATAGCAATATGACTAATTCATAAAAATACTTTAATTATGTGCTAATAGATTATATTCGTCTCACCGCTTTGAGCGGTCAGACGAATATTTTTTTGATTCTATCTTATTTTAACAGGAATTTTTAAAGAAATTCCAATATTTCTTCCAATATTATTCAAATTCATAGGTTTTAATGTTGATAAATGGTCAACATACTCATTATCAAGTATATTGTTGATAAAAACATCAAAAAATAAATCCTGATTTTTAATTTTCAAATTAAAACCGATAGAAGAATTCAGCAAATAATATGCATCTGTATTTGTTTCAAACATTGCCGGATTTGATTGCTCAAAAGCATAAACATTTGAAATTGTAAAATAAGGATTTTTGAAAATTGAAATCGATTCTGCTTCAAATTTCACATCAGATTTTATTTTATTTTGAGGTATAAATGGCAGATAATCACCATTTTGCTGTTGACCTAATAAATATGAATATGTAGTTGTAAAACTCATAAAATTAAAAGGTTTTAGCTCAATTCCTGTTTCAAATCCATAAATAGAAGCATTATTTTGACTATATCTGTATATTTGGGAGCCTTCATCAGAAATTTCGGTTGTTGGCGCAAGAAAAATATAATTATTAATTTGATTATAAAATCCAGACAAATCAAAAGCCACAAATTTTGAATGATAATGCATGCTTAAATCATACTCAAAACTGCGCTGCGATTCAAGATTTTCGTTTCCTTGTTCAAATCTGGCGCCATGCATTCCGTCTTGCGTAAGCTCGGCTATATTCGGACTTCTGTATGCGCTAGAAAAATTAGCTCTAAAAAGTAAATCGTTAGTGACATTAATTGTCAAACCAACTGAACCTGAGATGTTTTCGTAAGTTTTATTTAAAGCTTCAAGAATATGAGAATCTGTAGAATTGGATTCATTTTGTTGCGGAACATCAATTATTCTGTAATCGTATCGTAAACCGGCCTGAAAATAAAAATGGCCGTTTATTTTACTTTGGAACAATCCAAAAGCCGAAAAATCATTTAAATCATAATTTGGCAAAACATGTTCAGGCGCATTACCATTAGTATTATTTTGATTTAATGCCTGCATTCCTAAAATAATTTCATTTCTATCAGAAATTGGTAAAAAAGCTTTTATTTCTGATGTAAAAGTATTTAACTCCATGTTTACTAACTCTTTAACAGGAGTAAAATCAGAACCAATCAATTTTCTGATATTATTTTGATACGATAAATTTATTTCAGCTTTAAACTTTTTAAAGAAAATTGAGTTTTTTGAAGAAATTAAATTATTTGTTAAATTTTGATACCAAACATCGTTTTTTCTTTCGTTATTTTCGATTAAAGTAATAGACTGAGGCAAAGTAAGCCCTAAATTCATTTGATTATAATCGTAATAAATACTAAATTTTCCGAAAACTTTATTTATTCCAGCATTAAGTTTTAACGAGTTTTCATTAAATCTTGAATTTTTAACAATAATTTCATTAGCAGCTTTATAATCTTCATGCGATTTAATTCCTGCTCTTAATCCCCAAAAAAATCCATTATGATTTGCATTTATTCCTAAATTGCTAACTACACCATTAGTATTTGAAAAATATTTTGTGTTAAAATCAGCCTTAATTTTGCCTTCTGCAGCTGGTTTTTCTTTAATAACATTGATAACACCGCCAACAGCATCAGAACCATAAAGTAATGAAGCCGGACCTTTTATAATTTCAACAGCAGAAACTCCAAATTCGTCAATTGTAAATGGGTGATTTTCAGAGAATTGGAAGTTTTCCATTCTAATTCCATTGTTTAACATTAAGATATTTGAAGTAGAAAGTCCACGAATTACCGGCGTGTTAATTCCCACGCCTTTGCTGATTAAATCAACTCCAGGAATTTTTGAAATGGCTTCAATAAATGAAGGCGAACCGGTTTTTAAAATATCATCAGCTTTTATTAATTCAATTTTAATAGCATTTTCGTGCTGAGTAGAGTAGGAGCCGCCTGATATTACAACTTCTTGAGAATGAATAACTTGAGATTCTAAATTTATATCTAAAACTATTGGTGTTCCTGTTAAATTTATTGTTTTTATTATTGTTCCGTAACCAATAAAAGAAAATCTCAGCTTAAATTGTCCGTTTGGCAAATTTTGTAAATTAAAATTACCATTTTCATCGCTAATTGTTCCTTTTTGAAGTTCAGGAAAATAAATATTTACGCCTGTTAAAGCTTCATTTGTTTCTTTATCAGATATTTTTCCTGATATTTTATTTTGAGAGTAAATACTTAATGTTAAAAGCATTACTATAATAGTTAAAAAATATTTCATATTTATATTAATTGTTTTGCTCTGATTTAAAAAATATCACAGAAAATCCAAATAAGAGCAATTGTTTTTTATAACTAATTGATTAATAATAAATTATAATGCACTAAATGCATAAATTAACAAACTATTTTATGATAATATTAGTGCAATATTGGCAAAACGTATTTATTGCATTATAGAATTTAATAAACTAAAATACTTAATTTGAAGCATATATATCCATGCTGCTATGCTAATAACAGTTAGTATTTTAAATTTACAAAAAAAGATAATGTTTTTAAATATCAGTAATAATCACAGGCGGTGCTCGAAGTAAAAAAGAAAGAAAAATTTTGTTTTTAGCAGGAATTGAATTTAAAACAAGAAAATTATCAATTAATTTAGCAAAACTGTCTAATTTAACTTTGTAATCAACAAAATCAACTTTACTGAAATTAAACCAGTCAATTTCGCAATTAAAGTGTTCAGTTTCAATTTTAGTTTTCTCAATATTGTTTGAAACTTCAGAATAATGATGCTCAATAAACAGATAATGAGACGATTGATAAATTGTTGGAAAAATAAAAATCGCCAACAATGACAATGAAATTAAATTATTGATTATATGTTTTCTGCTTAAAATCATTAGCGCAAAATTAAAAAAATAAAATTTATCGCGAAATAAATTAATACTTAAAAGTCTTTTTTTTTAAATAAAAAGTGCTTGTCTTTTGTAAAACAAGCACTTAAATATATAATTTTTAAAATTTAGAAATTTATACCTGCAGTAATTACAAACATTGAAATTTTTTTATCCGGTAAATCTTCCCAAGGAATAGAATCACCATTAACATCAACAGTTGTATCTAACTCTGCTTCTCCTAAAGAAAAATATCTTGCGCTTAATGTAAAACTTTGGTTGAAAATTAAACCTGCACCCACAGCAAATCCAAATGTACTTCCTCCATCAAATTCAAATTTCATTAAGTCAATGGGATAACCTTCATAATAAAAATCTTCCATCTCCCAATCACCAATTTTAAATAAGTTAATACCTATTTGGGCCATTCCATATATTTCCATTGAACCAACTTCTGATTGATATTTCAAACCGGTTAAAATAGGGATATTTCTAATTGGTTTTGTTGATAAATAGTCTTCCATATCGCTATCTCCAAAAACTTCTTCAGCAATT
>JAFGWC010000062.1 GCA_016937695.1 Bacteroidales bacterium | reverse complement strand
GGAAGTGCCTGGTGTAGTATGTTTAATATCAATTCTGAATATTTTTTCAAGATCTTCTTCAGAAATTCCAACACCAGTATCTTCAACAGTAATTTTCACTTCTTTACCAATATCACCACCATATATTTCAATTTTACCATTAATTTGGGTAAATTTAATAGCATTTGAAATCAAATTTCGAAGAACTGTTAAAACCATATTTAAATCTGCGAAAGCATAAGTATTAGGCGCCACATGGTTTACTAATCTGATGTTTTTATTTTTTGCCTGTGAAAATAATAAAGTTATGGTTTCCTCTGTCAAATCATTCAAATCTATCCTTTCGGGATTTACATCCATTGCGCCAGTCTGAGATTGTGACCATTTTAAAAGATTATCAAGTAAATTATAGCCTTGTTTAGAAGTTTTGTAAAAAGTTTTCAAATAGCTAATGATATCTTCTTTAGAAAAATCATCGTAAGAATCAATTAAAAGTTTTGAAAAAGTAATCAATACTGAAAAAGGATTTCTTAAATCATGTGCAATTATTGATAATAATCTGTCTTTGTTATTACTTTCGATTTGTAATTTATCATTTATTCTTCTTAACTTTTCCTGAACTATTTTTAAATTAATATGAGCATTCACTCTGGCAAGTAACTCATTGATTTTAAACGGTTTAGCAATATAATCAACACCTCCGCATTCAAAACCTTTTTTAATACTTTCTTCGTCAGCCTTTGCAGTTAAAAAAATTATAGGAATATTTCTGGTTTCTTCGTATTTTTTTAATTCGTTACAAACTTGATAACCATCCATTTCCGGCATCATAATATCCAGCAGTATTAAATCAAATGGGATTTTTTTTGCTCTTTCAATTCCTAATTTTCCAGATTTAGCATAACTGATATTAAAATTATTTTTTTTTAATGTATTTGCAGCAACTTGAATGTTTGCAGCAATATCATCAATTATCAATATTTTTGGATTATTATCTTTTTCCATAAAATTCTTTTTTAATCAGTTTTATTTTTTAAAAATGAACTAACAATTTCAGGAAATAAATTCAAACTTTTAGCCATTTCTTCAAAATCAAAACTGCTAAGTTGTTCAGCTAAATTTTTAGAATAATCAATAAAATTGTTTAGATGAAAAGTTTTTGCAAAAAAATCTAATTCGATTGTAAACTTCTCAATATCATCAGACAATTCATCTCTAATTACTTTTTTCCAATCTTGTAAAAATTTTTGCTCTAATGTATCTTTTATTTTTTCAAAGTCCTCTTTTGTAAAAATATTTTCTTGAATTTTTAATTTCTGAGTTTTAGATTTACTATATTTTCTAAGAATTAACTTTTTGTGTTTCAAATGTTTAGATAACAAATCTAATAATTCTTTTTGTCCAATTGGTTTTGAAAGAAATCCACTGAATTTAAAATCAGCAGGATAATCTTTTTCAGTAAAAATAGCAGTTGATAATGCAATAATTGGAATATTATTTTGAGTTAAATAAATTTTCAAAAAATCCAGTATTTTACAACAATTAATATTTTGCTTATTTATATCAATCAAAATTAAATTTGGAGAAACTTTTTTTATTAAATCTATTGTTTTTTCGCTATATTCAGTATCAAAAACCTCAATTTTAGAATTTACAAAATTTTCAATTATTAAATTTCTATTTAATTCTATATTGTCTATTACAATAATTTTAGCTTCTTCAAATTCTATTTTATATTCATTTTTAATAGAAATTCCTGTTTTGTCGTATATTTTATCAGAAGTTTTAACTTTTGGGAAGTTAATAGTAAATTTAGAATATTTATTTTCAATACTTTCTAGCTCAATTGTTCCTCCCATCGCTTCAATTAGTTTTTTACTAATTGTTAAACCTAATCCTGTGCCACCATATTTTCTTGTGCTTTGTCCTGCTTGTTGCTTAAATGCAGTAAAAATTTCTTCATACTGATTTTTTGGAATTCCAATACCTGAATCTTCTACAACAATCTGTATATCAGCATATTTACCAATAATTTGAATTAATTTAACATGTAATTTAACAAAACCTTTTTCTGTAAATTTAATTGCATTTCCAATTAAATTATACAAAATTTGTCTTAATCTGATTTCATCTAAATATATATATTTTGGCAAATTTTCATCAATTTGAGATTCATATTTTAAATTTTTCTCGTCAATTTTTATAGAAAAAATTTGGTTGATTTCATCAACAATACTTTTCAATTTAAAAGCTTCAAATTTAAGTTCTATTTTTGCAGCTTCAATTTTGGATAAATCTAAAATATCGTTAATTATGGCCAATAAACTTCGTCCACCAGCTTTAATTGATTTTAAATATTGCTTTTGTTTTGTATTTTTAATCTGATTTTCAAGTAGTTCTGTAAATCCTATAACAGCATTTAAAGGCGTTCTAATTTCGTGGCTCATATTTGCTAAAAATTCACTTTTAGCTCTATTTGCTCTTTCAGCTTCCGATTTAGCTTTTTTTAGTCTGTTTTCAAATTCTTTTAACTTAGTGATATCAAGCGTATTAACAGCAACAGATTCAACTTTATTTTCCTCGTTATAAACCGGTTGATAAATAACATCCATAAATTTTCTACCAGCTTTTTTAAAATTAAACCACTCCTGATATCTTACCAATTTACCAGAAAAAGCAGCTTCAAATCGTTCTTTTACTTTTTCATCATAAATTTCTTGTCCCCATATATCAAAAAAAGTAGAACCTTCAATTTTTTCTTTAGATAATCCATGAGCTTCAACATAAGCGTCATTTACAGCTAAATATTCAAATTTATTACTGATTAATGACATCATTTCAACAGAATTTTTAATAATTAATTCATAATTTTTTAATTTATTAATTAACTTTTCTTGCTGTGTAATATCCTCAATAACACCAACATAACCTATTAACTCATTTTTGTGAGTCATTTTTTTTGCAATTGCATGTACTTTTAAAATTTCTTTAGTTTTAACATTCTGCAATCTGTAAAAATAATCGAATTTAAATTCTTTATTTTTAATCGCTTCTGTCCATTTTTGCTTAACAAACTCTAAATCATTAGGATGTATAGCTTGAAACCATCCACTACCAAGCGCATCATGAGCATCCATTCCGGTTAGCTCGCAATATTGATAATTTACATATTCATTTTTTCCATTCGGTCCTGCAATAAATACACCAAACAGAATACTTTCACTCATATTTCTAAATCGCAATTCGCTTTTAATCAACTCTTTAGATGTACTTACAATTTCTTTATTAGATAAACTTAAAGCATTATTTATATTTGTTAGTTTACTATTTTTTGTTTCAATTTCTTGCTTTTGAATAAGAATTTGTTCATCAGCCATTTTTCTTTTTGTAATATCGTTTCCAACAGCAATAAACCCTTTATATAAGTCTTTTTCAAAAGTAGGTTTGATAGTCCACGAAAGCCAAATTATATTTCCTTGCTGATTTATATTTTTACTTTCAAATATTTCAAAAGTTTTAGGTTTGTAAGGTAATTTATTTAAAAAGTAATTAATATTTTCACTTTGATCAAAGTTCAGATTATTAACAGATTGGCTAAATTTTTTGCCTATTAAATTATTGCTGCATTCTTTTTTAAATAATGTTTTTGCAAAATCATTTAAATATACAATAATATCATCTTCCGAGATTTTAAAAATTGCAGAATTAGCATTTTCAATAATTTCGTGATAATCATTTTTTTCTTTTTCTACAAAATTCAATTTACTTTCAAGCAATTGAATTTTAGAGTTTAGTTCAGCAATTTTATTTTTTAATAAATCAACATTGTTATTTTGCATTATTACTCAATTCTTTTATGAAAATTTATTAGTTTTACAGTAACAAAATACTAAAAAATTTCGTTATGGAAAATTTCACAGCATATAATCCTGTTCACATACATTTTGGAAAACAGGTAATTAGAGAATTATCGAAAACAGTATCTCAATATGGAAAAAATGTTTTACTGATATACGGAGGTGGCTCCGTTAAAAAAAACAATTCTTATAACGATACAATTTCTCAATTATCAAAAATTAATGCAAATGTAGTAGAATATTCCGGAATAAAACCAAATCCGTTGCTTGAAGATGTTGAAAAAGCTATAAAATTAGGCATTGAAAATAAAATAGAAATTGTAATTGCACTTGGTGGCGGAAGCGTTATAGACACTGCAAAACTTGTAGCTTTATGCATACCTGATAATTTAGAACCATGGTCTGTAATGAAATACAGAACAATTCCAAAAAAAACATTGCCAACAATAATTATTCTAACACTTGCAGCAACAGGAAGCGAAATGAATTCTCTGTCTGTAATTCAAAATCCTGAAACCCAAGAAAAAATCGGAGTTAATAATCCTTTAATTTATCCAAATCATGCTTTTCTTGATCCTGAATACACTTTTTCGGTTCCAAAAAATTACACAGCGTATGGAATTGTTGATTTAATTTCTCACACATTTGAATCGTTTTTTGCAGGTGGCGAATCTCATTTAGCTGATAGATTTGTTCAGGCAATTATCTTAGAGACAATGCGTTACGGACAATTAGTTTTAGACGAACCGGAAAATTACGAATACAGAGCAAATATAATGTGGAATGCAACTTGTGCATTAAACGGAATAACAGCTTATGGTAGAAGTAGAAACGGTGATTGGGGAACGCATGCTGTTGGCCATACTTTATCATTTTTATATGATATTCCTCATGGTGCAAGTTTATCAATTGCATATCCGGCATGGTTTAAACTTCAAAAAAACAAAATTCCGGAACGAATTAAAAAGCTGGCAAATTTAATTTTCAATACAAATTCTTGCGATGATTTTATTTCAAAACTTGAAGCATTTTTTAGACATATTGGTGCGCCAATAAGGCTTCCTGAAATTGGTGTTGATATAAGTAAAAAAGACGAAATTATTGCGTTGATGATTAAAAATAAAATCACAGGTTTTAATGTAAAAATTGAAGAAGCAGATTATGAAAAAATTGTTGATTTAATGTTTTCTATATAAAATTAAATTCAATTTGATTGAAAAAAATATATAAATATAAAACTGAAGCTTTTTTAAAACGTGGAAATATTTATAATTTTAAAGTTATTAGAAAAATTTTTATTCCAAACGATAGAGAATATTTTGTTTTAGAAGGTTTAACAGGAATAAAATATTTACTTCCTATTGAGTATTATACAAATTACAATATTAAAACTAATTCAGAAATTGAATGTATTGTTGATAAAATAAATTGTGTTGGCAGGATTTTTTTAGAACCAATACATCACTATTATAAAGTTAACAACAGCTATGAATTTAAATTTATAAGTGAAATTGAAATAGCTAAAAAGAATTTAATCAAACAAAAATATTATAAATTAAAAGGCGAATATAATTTTACAGCCTTATTATCAGCAACTTACAGCATAAATAAGTTTGATATAAAACAAAATAAAATATTCGAAATTGAAAAGATTTCAAAAGCTACAATATTTTTAAAATCGCCATTTTAAAAAGCCAAAACTATTCCTGCATTAAAGTTCTTCAAAACTATAGGTTGCTTTTCTTCAACTACTTCAAAAGTTTTTAAATTAAATTCCTCAAATTTCGGTTTTGCAAATATATAATCGGCAGAAATAGTAAACCCAAAGCCATCTGTTATTTTTACAATTAAGCCGGCACCAAAATTTACAGCAATTGCACCAACAAATTTTCCTTCTATCGGAATTTCAATAATTTCAGCTCCTGTTTCACGATAAGCCAATAATTGATTTGGTCTGAAAGTGGACATTACACCAAAAAAAGTTTTTCCATATATTGTAACTCTTTCAAGAAAAGTAACTTTTAAATAAGGGCCAAATAAAAAATTATGAACATTGTAATCTCTTGATTTTAGAAAAACAGAGTCTAATATATCTATAAAATTTTCTTTTAATTCTGAATTATAAGTTTCTGAATTGAATCCTAATTTACTGAATCTTAGATTTGCACCAAAACCAACAAAATCATTAATATAGTATGACATTTCAAAATTAAAATTATAGCCTTGTTCGGCAAAAGCAGCATCTGAGTTAGAAAAATCGATTGAAGCAAAATCATTCTTTGGCTGAGAAATTCCGCCTGAAATAATTAAAAAGTTTTCTTGTGCATACAAATTTGTTATTATGCTGATTATCAGTAATAAGCCTATAATTTTTTTCATATTTGTAATCTTTAAGATTAAAAAAAAATTGATGCCTGTATTACAAATATACAAAATTACGATAACAATAACTACTACATTTGCGTCTATTTTAAGTTTAATAATTTTTTAATATTAAGTCTAAAAGCTTGAATATATGAGATTTATATTAAAAATAGGTTCTGTTTTAAAATAGTTATGATTCGTAATATTATTTGTTTTGAAAAAATAGACAAGTGATTAGAAATGATTAATTGGTAATTAAATGAAATTCAAATATCACAGATAATCAAAACGATAGCCTTTAAATAAAATAAATATCACCAAATAAAAAAACAATTTTGTAATTAATTTTGTTCATCATTAAGCAAACATTTTTTCCATTCTTTCACACATGGTGGAAACATCGAAATATATTTAAACATAAGAAAAACACCTTTATGTTTC
>JAFGWC010000061.1 GCA_016937695.1 Bacteroidales bacterium | reverse complement strand
GGGGCAAACATTTAAAAACATAACAGCTGGAGGATTTTAATTGTGAAAAGGAAAGATAAATATTATTATTTTCTACTTGTTATTTGTATTGGAGTAGTTGCTTATGCTATTCGGGGTGGTTATTTAGACAGGAAGGAAGTTAGTGAAAATCCTCGTTATACAATTGGAATAACTTATAAAGCAAGTCGAACTGCAAAAACAGGATTAATGGTAGATTCTTATTATTATGTTAATAATATAAAATATGAAACTTGGGGTTATTATATTGACGGTGTAAAATACCCAAATGGTAGATATTATGTTAAATTTTCCGCAAAAAACCCAGATAAGAGCATAATAATGTTTAATAAACCTGTACCTCAAAGAATAAAAGAAGCACCCAAAGAAGGCTGGAATAAAATACCAAATTATTAAAATATATTTTATGAAATTTTTAATTCTGTATATCCTTTCAGTTTTTTATTATACAACAACACATGGACAAATTAATAATATTAAAGAAAAGTTTGATTTTGAGTATAATAATGACTTAAAAAAGAAATATTATTTTCATAAAGAATTTGGTAAAATAATTAACATTGAAAGAACTGGATTAAGTGCAATTATTGGAGAGAAAGGGTTTATATATTTTTATAGTTCGTACGTTGGGAAAAAGTGGCTAAATCATACAGGAATTCAACTTTTAATTAACGATATTGTTTATAGTATAAATGTTAAGAAAGAATCTATATTAAAACTACAAAAAAGAGATTTGAAAATTGAAATAATAGCATTTCCGTCAGATAATAATATGGTGCGTATAATTGCAGCTTATAGTGGAGAGGTTAAAGTAAGGTTTTTAAGTGAAAATAATGTTTTTGAATATAAACTTTCAAGTTTAGAAAAAGAAGGATTAAAAGACTGTTATCTGTTAAGTCAATTTCTAAAAAATCTATAATTATTTTTTTTGATGAATAAATTAAAAAGCTTGGTTCTTGGCAAGCTTATGCTGGTTCGATGAAAAATCCATTAGTTGCAGCTGCCACAAATCCAGCGAACGCAAAAGTAGCAGCTTATACTATTGGCGTGCCTCTATCAATAATAGGCAGTGCAGAAATATTAGCAGGAGGTATAATATCTACAGAATTTTGGGCGGGGAAAGCAGCAGTAAGTGCTGGAACACAAGCTATAACAAATAAAGGTGATGTTGATTTATGGGATGTTGGAGTTGATGCTATTTGTACATCTGGCGCAAGTGCTTTATTTGGAGGACCTATTGATATTAACCTATTTGACGAAAATCCAATAAAAATTACTGGGATAAATAAATCATTAAGAGAAACAAGTATTGATATCGGGACAGAAATGCTATTTAACAAAGCAGGAGATAAAGTATTTAATTCTGTTTCTCCTTATTTGAAGAATAAAGGAGAAGAAAGATTATTTAAAACAGTTATAGGTTTACCTATGAATTCTATAAGTAAAGGTACTAATTATGTTTTAAAAAAAGATGAAAACTAATAATTTAAATAGAATTGCTAAAACAATATTTATAATTGGAATACTATCTATAATAATTTATATTATTATAAAATCTCAATATGAAAGTAAAAAAAGGGCGGATAATCCTCAATATACAATTGGATTAATTATAAATGTAAGAGCAAGAGCAAAGCTTAGTGTTGCATTAGAATATTCTTTTAAAGTAAATTATGAAGGATACAAATCAATAAGAGGAATAGAAAAATATAATACAAAATTAATTGGCAAAAGATTTTACGTAAAATTTGAATCAGGTAATCCCGATAATTGTGAAATATTATTAGATAAACCTGTTCCTGATAGCATAAAAGAAGCTCCACCTGAAGGATGGGCTAAAATACCAAAGTAGCACAGCTACTCCTACATTAAACCTTAAAATAACTATTGCCAATGTGCAATAATATCTAATATAAAATAAGAGATTGGCAGGTTTTTATGCAATAAAACAAATTCGGCAAGCAAAAAATAAAAATTGAATGGCAAATTTAAACTGGTAAACTTTATTTAGGAATTGTCAAGGATTGAAGTATATCCAATGTATATTTTATTGAAATTTTGTGAATATAGTATGTAAACTGTAAACATATTTAAATAAAAAAAGCCTCTTTAAAAAAGAGGCTTGTAGTAGCGAGGACAGGACTCGAACCTATGACCTTTGGGTTATGAGCCCAACGAGCTACCAACTGCTCCACCTCGCAATATATTGTTGGATAATTATTTTTTTCTAATAAGTCTGCAAAGATATACTATTTTTTCAAATAATCAAAATATTTAATATGTCAATCTAAAATTTTTATTGTAGAAATCATAGCATCTATTTGACGTAAATAATTTCGTTTATTATATTTGGGAGAATAAACATAGGCATATACATATACAATTCTATTCCTTTTTATGTCTGGTAATGCTAACATAACAAATGGTCCGCCCATAAAATCGCCTTCAACACTCCATAAACCTCTTAATTTAGCTGTAAATAAATTGTTTAAAAGCATTTTTTTGTAGTAAATTTTAGATCTATGCTCTATAGTCATATATGAGCTGTCTAATGCGCCAGGTACATTTTCTTTTAAAATGGAATCAATAGTGTTAATTATATATATTTTTTGAAATTGAGTTGTATCGGTATATTCTTTAAAAGCAACAATAAATGCTTGACTAATCATAGGAGTTTCATGAGAAATCCACATAAAGTCTTTTTTATTAACATCCATTTTGTAGCCTTTTGGGATTTGAATTAAAACTCCTTTTTCTTTCAATTGTCGCTTTATTTCTGGTGATTCAAATCTTTTATAGCTTTGGATATATCTATTATTTTCTTCAATTAAAATTGAATCTACAATTTTAGTTTTATTTCTACTTAGAATATCGAAAAAAGCAGAATCGTTTTTTGCATTTATTTGAAATACAATTTGAGGTTTTGACCATACATTTTTTCTCATTGTTATAGAATTTTTTTCTATTTGAGGAGAAATTTTAATTCTAATCATATTTCTATGAGATTCAAATATTTTTGAAAATGCAGAATTTGGTATGTTTACAACATCAAATATTGGTTCTGGTTGTGGTAAAGCTATTTCTTCACTAACAAATGCACTTCTTACACTATCGCCAACCGAAGATTCCCATTTATTTTTGTCAATTGTGATTAACAATTCAGATGCTTTACCTGTTGAGTTTGGTAATAAATTGCTTCTGTTTGTTGTTTGATTGCAAGAAACAATAAATAGAGAAATAAAAAAAACAATAAAATAATTCTTCATAACAAAAAAGTTATTAGTTAAATATTGATATAAGTATTTAAATATCAGCAAATAACAGTTTTAATATTTATTTTTAATGATATTTAATTTATTCTTTTTCTAGCTTTGTATCGTTTTCCGGTTTATCGTCTTCTTTTGTTGCTTTTTTAAATTCTTTCATTCCTTGTCCAATTCCTTTCATTAATTCCGGAATTTTTCTTCCGCCAAAAAGTAAAACAACAATAACAACAATAAGTACTATTTGCCAAATGCCAATCATTAATATTGAATTTATCATAATTTTATAGTTTAAATTTATTATAAAAGTAAATATTTAATATTGAGCTCTATTGAAATAATTTAATAATATCATTACCATTTGCATATATTAAAAGCGAAAATAATAATACCATACCAACTATTTGTGCATATTCAAGAAATTTATCACTTGGTTTTCTTCCTGAAATGATTTCGTATAATAAAAATAATACATGACCACCATCAAGAGCCGGAATAGGTAGTAAATTTAAAACCCCAAGCATAATTGAAAGCATTGCTGTTAAAGCCCAAAAACGCTGCCAATCCCATTCTGCCGGAAAAATATTTCCAATAGCAATAAATCCGCCTAAAGAATCGTAATGTGCAGGAATTAATTTTAATTGCTTAAGTTGATCGCCCACAGCATTATAGCCCATGTTTATGCCTGCAGGAATTGCTGAGAAAAATGAATATTTTTCTTTTTTTAATTCAAGATTGTTTTCTGTATCAATAATAGGCCCAAAACCAATTAATCCTTCATTTGAAACAGGAACAATTATATTTTGTTTATTACCATTTCGTATTACGTTTAGAGTAATTTCTTGGTTTTTATAATTTGATAATAGAGATTTAAATTCATCAAAAAATTGAACAGTTGAGTCGTTTATACCAACAATTTTATCATTAATCATTAAACCAGCTTTTTGAGCAGTTGAATTTTTTGGAAATCCACCTACAATAAATTTAAATCTAAACTCAAAAAATGGTTTTTGATATTTGATAATTTTTTTCTCTTGTTCTTTTGTAATATTAATTTCAACAATTTGTCCGTCTCTTTCAATTTGAATTGTCTTAGGATCATTAAGAATTAATTCGGGAATAATTCTGGAAAATTCTTTAACTGGTTTATTACCAACAGAAATAATTTTATCGCCATTTCTTAAACCAAGCTCTATACCTAAAGAGTCAACAGTAATTCCAAATTTTACATTTTCTGTTGGCAAATATTCTCTTCCCCAAACAGATAACATCATTGCATAAATTGCAAAAGCAAGAATAATATTTACTAAAACTCCGCCAATCATAATTAATAGTCTTTGCCACGATGGTTTTGATCTAAACTCCCAAGGTTCAGCAGGTTTTTCCAATTGCTCTTTATCCATAGATTCATCTATCATTCCAGATATTTTAACATATCCGCCAAGTGGGAGCCAGCCTATTCCATATTCTGTTTCGCCCCATTTGGTTTTAAATAATGAAAACCATGGATTAAAGAATAGATAAAATTTTTCAACTCTTGTTTTAAATATCTTAGCAAATGTAAAATGTCCTAATTCATGAAATACTACTAGTATTGATAAGCTTAATAATAATTGTGCTATTTTTATTAAAATTTCCATTTATATATTTTTAATTATTTATTTAAATTGTTGTTAATTAATTGATTAGCAATATCTCTTGCGTAATTGTTATAATAAATATAATCTTCAATTGTTAGATTTGTTTTATAATCCACTTTATCAATTGTTTGTTCAATAATATCAGAAATATTTAAAAAATTTATTTTATTATTTAAAAATGCATCAACTGCAATTTCGTTTGCTGCATTCATTATACAAGGAACATTTCCTCCTTTTTTCATCGCATCAAATGAAATTGCAAGATTACGAAATTTTTTTGAATTTGCAGGTTCAAAAGTTAAATTTGCATAATCGGAAAAGCTAAAACGATTAAAGTTTGATTTAATTCTATTTGGATATGAAAATGCATATTGAATTGGCAATCTCATGTCAGGTAATCCCATTTGAGCCTTCATTGAGCCATCTTCAAACTGTACAATTGAATGTATAATTGATTGTGGATGAACAATTATTTCAATTTGTTCTGGTTTCAAATCAAAAAGCCATTTTGCTTCTATTGCTTCAAATCCTTTATTAATCATGCTTGCAGAATCTATACTTATTTTTGCTCCCATATTCCAGATTGGGTGATTAAGTGCTTGCAGGGCTGTTACATTTATTAAATCTTCAATATTTTTTTCTCTGAAAGGGCCACCGGAGGCTGTTAAATATATATTTTCAATTTTATTATCAATTTCGCCAACTAAACATTGAAATATTGCTGAATGTTCTGAATCAACCGGTATTATTTGTACTTGATTTTCATGTACTAATTTATTTATTAGCTCGCCGGCAACTACTAGTGTTTCTTTGTTTGCTAAGGCTATATTTTTTTTTGCTTTTATTGCATTAATAGTTGGTATCAGTCCTGAATATCCGACCATTGCTGTTAATACTATTTCAACAGCACTATGTTCAACTATTTGATTTAAAGCATCTTTTCCAGCAAAAACTTTTATAAAATCATCTTTCAGAGCTTCAGAAACTTCTTTGTATTTTTCTTTATTTCCAATAACAACGCTATCTGGTTTAAATTCTTTTGCTTGCCTGATAAGTAAGTCTGAATTATTTTCAGCTGTTAATACAATAATCTCAAATTTATCTTTGTGATTTCTGATTACATCAAGTGCCTGAGTTCCAATAGAACCTGTAGAACCTAAAATTGCTATACCTTTTTTGTTATTCATTAAGCAATTTTGCTTTTAAATGGTTTAAAATAGCTCTGATTTTGGTTAAAATGCAATATAGTCTTCAGGGTTAATAACTGTTCCATTATGCCAAAGCTCAAAATGAAGATGAGGTCCTGTTGAAAGCTCGCCAGTATTGCCTATTATCGCAATTGGCTCACCAGCAGTTACATGATCGCCTTCTTTTTTTAGCAAGGAAGAGTTATGTTTGTAAATGGAAATAATATTATGCGCATGTTGCACTTGAATAATATATCCGGTATTTAAACTCCAGGTAGCAATTGTTACAGTTCCTTCTAAAGTTGCTAAAACAGGCTCGTTTAGTTGCGAAACTATATCAATTCCAAAATGTTTTTCTTCAATATTAAATTTATTAGTAACAATACCTTTAACCGGCATAAAAAAATGTATGTTTTTTAAGCTTACATTTCCTATTGCTTTATTTTCAATCACTCCAAGACTTTGCTTTTCCTCCATGTCAATACGTCTTCTTAAAATAGAATCGTGTTTTGAGCGAGAGAATTCTAAGTTTTCATGACGAAAGCTTGTATCTTGAAGTTCTTCAAAATTATCAACTTGCTTTCCATGCATTATATTCCTTATATTTTCAAAATATCTATCTCTTATTAGGATTTCATTTTCTAATGAATCTAGTTTTATAGTGTTTTCAGCTAATTGACGCGATAACTTACTATTTCTTTGAATTGGAAGAAGTAAATTTAATGGTGTGAAAATGAATAAAAAGCTAATTAATATTGATATAATAATTACAGAAAAACCAACATAGGTAAAAACATTAAGCCTTGATAATCTGAAAGTTAAAACTTCCTCAAGTGTGTTTATATTATGAATTGTTAGCTGATATTTATTTCTTAGCTTTTGGATTAATTTTTCTCTTTTAGCTTTATCAAAAAAGTTAAAGTTCATATTTCTATAATAAAATGGGTGAAATATTTATATGTTTTAAGACAATTTGCAAATTTAAAAAAGAATTTATAAAAAAGCTTTAATTTTTCTTAAATCTCATCTTTTTTATTTCTAAATATAATATTATTGAGTTTTTTGCATAAATTTATCTTTAATATTAATTAAATTATATAGAAATGATAAATAAAAAGTTTTTATACAGTTCATTATTTGTTTTTGCATTTATTTTTTCTTCATCAAATATATTTTCTCAAAAAATATATTCGGTTGATTACAAAAGCGATGCTGATGTAAAAGTTTTTGTTTCTGATTATAAAAGTGATGCTGATTTAGTTGTGTATAAATGCAGTTATAAAAGCGATGCTGATGGAAATAAAGGTCTTTGGTATTTTGTTGATTATAAGAGCGATGCAGATAAAAAAATATTTTTTGTAGATTATAAAAGCGATGCTGATTGCATAATTTATTTTTCTGAATATAAAAGCGACGCCGGTTGGAAAAACAATTCTAAAAAGAGTTTGTTTTATTAAATATCAAAGTCTACTTTGCCTGAATTTAAATGATAATAAGCAGAGATAATTTTTAAATTTTTATTAGCAATATAGCTTGCAATTGTTTTTGAAACTTTTATTAAATTAATTCTGGTTAATTGTGCATTTTTTTTAGCAATTTCGTTAACTGATTTATTACCAACGAAATCAATAGCAGGTTTTATATGATTGTAAAGATATTTAAAATTACTTTTATGATCTATATCGCCAATTGCTGCTGTTATTGCGCCACAATTTTCGTGAGATAGAACAATAATCAGTTTTACATTTAAATTGGTTATTGCATATTCAATGCTTGCAATTGATGAGAAATTAGCAATATTTCCTGCAACTCTAATTACAAAAAGTTCGCCTAATCCGGTGTCGAATATAAATTCCGGAACAACTCTTGAATCGGAACAGCCTAAAATTACGGCATATGGGTTTTGTTCATAAACTAATTCTTCTCTTGTAAATAAATTTTGTTTTTTTCCTTCAAGTTTATTTTTTACAAAATTTTCATTTCCTTTTTGTAGTCTATTTAATGCTTCAATCCAACTAATATTACCCATAAAAAATCATTAATTTGAAAAAACAATTATACAATTTTTATTTAGATAATTCTTCAATTCTTTTACCTGCATATTCTTTTCTTTTGTATTCTTTTACAGGAGCAATTTTTAAATATTTATTAAAATATTCAATTGTACTTTTTTTATTTTCTAATTTATCGTAAGCTAAGGCAATATCATAAGTTATATCTGAATTACCAGGTGAGTAAAGTAATGCTTTTTGATAATCAAATATTGCAGCTAAGTATTTTTTTAATTCAAAATATAGTAAACCTCTGTTATAATAATGAAGATAATAGTCTGATTTTGAGTTAATTGACTTTGTGTAATCTTTTTCTGCATTTTCATATTTTTTTAATCGATAATATTCATATCCACGATTCATAAAGCTTAAATAGTATGTTGAATCGTAGCCAATACTGGTAGAATAGTCCGCTATTGCTTCTTCAATTTTATCGAGATAATCTTCAGCATAAGCTTTGTTAAAAAAGCTTGTTCTATCTGGATAGTATTTTGCTACAGTATCAAAATCGAAACATGCAGAATCGTATTGTTTTATTGAAATATAAGCCCAAGCTCGTTTTTCTAAAATATTTCTGTCTATTTTTGATATACTTAAAGCTAATTTGTAATTTTCTATAGCGCCTTGATAGTTTTTTTTATTTTCTTCGCCTTTTCCTTTTTCATAATAATCGGGAAAATAATTGTAGTCTTGCGATATTATATAATCATAATCGGCTTTTGCTAAATCTAATTTGTTTAATTTAATATAAATTAATCTCCGAATATCGTAATAGTCTGTATAATAGTTATTTATAGCAATTGCTTTATTTATAAGGTTTAGTGCTTCTTCATATTTCTCATATTTATATTTTATTTTAGATAATTTTGAAAAAGCATCGGCATTGTAATCTGAGTTTATTCGGATTGAATTTTGCAAATATAATTCAGCAGATTTAAAATCATGAAGTTGAATATAAACATCAGCAATTTTATTGTAAGAATCGTAATTATATTGATCTTTAGAAATGAAATTTTTTAAAAACTCTATTGCTTTTAATGTATCTTGAGCTTGTAAATAATATGTGTAATAATCGGAATATATTCCTTCTGAATAAATAAAATTTGAATCTAGCTTAAGAGCTTTGTCTAAATCTTTAATTGCTAATTCATATTCTTGATAATCAATGCGTTGCGTTGCTCTTATGTAAATTGACTTTGCATCAGTTGTGTCAGTTTCGCCAGTAAATAAACATTGTAGTTTATATATCAGATTAGAATTTCCGATATCAAACAAATTTTGTTTTTTATGAGCATCTGTTGTATAATAACTTGTTAAAAAAGCTAAGAAAATAGTTAAAATAGTAATAAGAACTTTTTTCATTGTTTTGCTGTTATATTGTAAATAACTGATTTTCAATATATTAAATAAATATTAATTTTATACAGAATGTCTTCGAAGATTATAAAAATTATTAAAATAAATCTTGTTTTAATAAGTGTTTAGCATATAAATTTAACCTAAAATTATATTTTTTAAAAATGAAATATTAAATATTTTAAAAATATGTTTAAATTTCGTATCTTTAATAATATCATTAAATAGAAAACTAATAAGAAAATTGTAATTAATTATGGAAAATAGATATGTTACAATAGCAACATTAAAAAAACAGGATGCTAATTTGCTAAAAAAACAATTAGATACCGAAAATATTAATTATAATTTTTCTGATGCTGAAGCGGTTAGAGCTGGAGAAGAAAGTGGTATAAGAATAAAAATAAATGAAAAAGACAGAAAAAAAGCTATTCATATTTTAGAGGAATTTTCTAAAACATATGGATTAACTGAGTTAGATGACGATATTTTTCCAAAAGAAATTGATAGAATTTTGGTTCCGGTCGATTTTTCTGAAAACTCGAAAAATGCTTGTCAATATGCAATTGGACTTGCTGAAAAACTGCAATCAGAAATTATGTTAATGCATTCGTACTATTTTCCTGTTATAAATTCTATTGATTATGGCGAAGGCTTAAGTTACGTAGTTAATTTGAATGATACGATTACTGAAATATCTGAAAAAGCTAAAGAAAATTTAATTGATTTGTATGAAAATCTGAAAAAGCAGATTGAAGATGAAAACATACAAAATGTTAAACTAAACTTTACTTTAGCTAATGGAAATCCGGCTAACGAAATTATAGAAATATATAATTCATATCATCCCGATTTAATTATTATGGGAACAAAAGGCAAAACTGCCGAAAAATCAGATCATTTTGGAAGCGTTTCTGCTAATACAATTAATGAAACAAAAGTTCCTGTTCTTGCAATACCCGAAGTGTCTAAATATCAGGGTATTAAGAGAATTAATATTCTTTTCACTACAAATTTTGATGAAGCAGATTATAAGGCAATTAAAAAACTTATGACTTTAGTTTACAGTTTTGATGTTAAATTGAACTTTATTCATATTGGTAAAATTGATTCGGAAAGCACTAAAAAAATTGAAGATTTGAAAGATTTTTTTAATAATTTGTATCCGGGATACGAAATTGAATGCAATATTATTGAATGTGAAAAAACTTTAGAATCGCTTCAAAATTTTATTAATGATAAAAGAATTGATATTATTGCAATGACAACGCACAGGCGTAATTTTATTAGCCGAATTTTTTATCCAAGTATGACTAAAAAAATGCTTTTTCAAACAGATACGCCGCTTTTAGTTTTTCATGCTTAATTTTATTTACTAAACAAAGTTCTTGTTTTATTTTTTAATTCGTTATTATTTAAGACTTCATTAGCAAAATCAATAGTGTTTTGGCTCATTTTATTATATTCATCTTGTTTAATATCAATACAATATTGAATTGCGGAATAATATTTTTCGGTATTTTTTAAAGAAATATCCCAACCAATATTTTTTTCGCTTAGATTTTTCCATGGAGTTTTATCGCTTATAATTACAGGACAGCCGGCAATAAAACTTTCTAAAATACTATGACCGAAATTTTCGCCTTTAGACGGTAAAAATAAAAAATGATAATTTTTTAATGTGCTTATAACCAGCTCATTATTTAATTCGCCTTTATATTTTACAACAATATTTTTCGGTAAATCTGCAATAATTTTTTCACATTCGGCCCAATATTCTTTCTGATAAATTGAGCCGTAAATATCAAAGCTGATATTTCCTGAATATTTATAATCTGCAAGTATTTTTAATGCAAATAATGTATTTTTTTCTTTTGAAATCCTTGCTATACTTACAAGTTTTAAATCAGATTTTGCTTTTATTTTAGATTCAAAATTTATGGTTTTTATAAAAGGTGGAAGATTTGGTATAAATACAACATCTTTTTTTGATTTTATAATATATTGAATTTCAATAGTTTCAGATTCAGATGTTGTTTGAAAAATAGTGTTTTTGTAAAGCTTTAAAAAATTGGCAATTTTTAAAAATGTATTTTTCTTGAGTTTTTTTGAGCTAAAAGCCTGATTTGAAAGCATTCCTCTTGAAGCCACAATTATTTTTTTCGTTTTTTCGTTTTTAAACAAAATTACAGGCAAAATTGAAAAATACCACGAATATATTCCGTTTAT
>JAFGWC010000060.1 GCA_016937695.1 Bacteroidales bacterium | reverse complement strand
GTTTGTTGAATTTCCTGAATTTCGGTTGGCGGAATGTGTTTGTCGTTTACATAATACTGAAACGGCTCGCTTGTTTATTCGTTTATTATCAGCAATTCATCGTTTACGTTTTCAATTTTTATTCCACGCAAACGGTTTCCGTTTTCGTCTTGCAAAATGCGCAATTCGTTTTTTAGTGCAACCAATTCATTAAGCACCGAAACTAAAAAGTGTCCTGAACCAACTGCAGGAAAATCAATACGACTTTTAGCAGCAAAACGCATATTACCTGTTATTTCAGCTTCAAATTCATCTTTAGCTGTTTTAACTATGTATCTTTCTTTATGTTCTGCAATAACTCTTCCTATCTCAAAACTATCAAGATTATTCTTAATTCTGAATTCTTCAAGTGTATTGTTGTATCCAAAATCTTTTAATTGCATTGCAATATAATTTAATTTAATTTAATTATTGTGAACTTATGGGTTAAAGTTAGTACAAAATGCTTTTTTTATTCATTTTAAAATGTTTTGGGCAAAGTTTTCCTTAATCTAACATAAATTTTACCGGAATTACAGAGTACATATTTACATTTTTTCCTTTCAGCTTTCCAGCCTCAAAATTAGGAAGACATGTTATTATCCTTAACGCTTCTTTATCATAAAAAGGATTCACGCCTCTCAATAATTCAAGATTTATAACTTCCCCATTTGAACTTATTACAAATCTCACAAAAACAGTTCCTTGAATAGCACTTTCTCTAACAATATCAGGAAATCTGAATCGTTCAGAAATATACTTTTTCAAATCACCATATCTTTTTGGGAAAATCGGAAATTTATCTACAAAAGTGTAAATAGTATCATTTAAATCATATTTAACACATTCTGTCTTATATTCACCATTTCCGAATTTCTCAATAAACATAGGTCTATTTTTTAAATTACAAATAACAAAATCACCTTGTTTTGTAAAAGGAATTAAAGAACTTACAGTTCCTTTTTCGATATAATCAATATCTATTATGCTTACATTATATAAACTGTCATTTATTTTTTTGAAATGCCATTTTTCTTTGTTTACTATAATTGTAGAATCATTAGTAAATTTATAAAATGTAGGATAATAGTTAGTATATCTTTTGTTATCATAGTAATAACAATTTTCAATTTTATAGTAATTATTTGAAAGTCGTATTAATTCTCTCGAATATTTAACTCTTGGATATCCTTTTAGTCTATGAGTTAAATCAAATCTCTCAGAATCTCCATTTTTCGAAAAATACTTTGATGGATTATCAATATAAGTTGTATCCTGACCAAAAGAATTGCTAACATATATAAAATAAATTATTATAAAATATATCAGACTGAGTTTTTTCATTCTTTGTTTTGTCAGATATCCGACTTGAATCATTTCAGCAAGCCTTTTTTTTAATTATTTATTTAACGATTAAAAGTAATTCAAAATAATTTAATCAACAAAATAAATATAATTTCATGTCTTTGATAAAAAAAACTTGTTAAGTCTTTAAGACTTAACAAGTTGCTCTATAACTTAGTAAGGTTTTTTAACATGTTAAGTTACTAATTTTTAAAATGCATTTATCATATAAAGACTATTATATATCATTTATCGTCTTATTTAACTGATTTTTTGTTTCAGCAATCATTGCAATTAGAATTAAATTTTAAGTTTTTATTTTTTTCAATATTATTGTGTATTTCCTTTAACTGATTTAATTCTTTTGGACTTAATTTAATATTTTCAATTATTTTACTTAATTCATTTAATGCATTTTGTTTTGATTTTACAAAAAGAACAGCATTTTCAATTGAACTAATCATTTCTTCTTTAATAGAAATAAGTTTTTCAGAAAATTTATCACTTTCATTTAAAGCTTTATCTATTGCTTTAAAAGTTTCATGAAAAATATTTTCATCGCTTCCTAATTTATTAATAGAACAAGAATAATCACATATTTCTGTCCAATTATTACGGCCATTATACCAGAAATGTTCCAGATCAAAAATAGTTTTATTTAATACATCAAAGAATAAGTCATCATCTTTTTCGGGCGTTTCTTTTGCTTTTGTTCTCAAGTTTGATAGGTGATATCCTACGTCAATAAAACCATCGCCAACTTGTAGCTCAATTTCAGGAATATAAATTGAGAAAAACTCCCATTGCTCAATATTTTCCCAATAATCGGGGTCGGGTTTTGCATTCTGGCTTATAACTTTTTCGATTATTGATTTCATTTTTGGGATTGTATTGAAATAATAATCTGCAATATTTTGGGATGTTTTAAAATTGTTGAAATTATTTTTGGCTTGCTTAAAAAAATCTTGATTTTCTTCCGAAAGATATTCTTTTATTTTTTCAAATGCCTCGCTTTCTGTTATTACATTATCTTTAGAATCAATTTCGGCAACATCTTTTTCCGTATTGATATTTTCAAAAATTATTGTATCTTTTTCATTATTGCTTTCGTCATTATTTTTTGGATTACACGCAAATAAAACAAGTATTAATCCTACTATTAAAAAATTTTTTTTCATAATTTTAAAATTTAAAATTCGTTCCATTTGTTATTATTAGTTTTTTGAAGATATTCATATGCTTCTTTAAGTATGTCTATTCCTTTTGGTTCATATTCGGGATATTTTTTTACTTTATCTGAATTATTGAATAAAAATAGCATGCATTTGTTATTTGCGAAATAAACCTTACGTTTTTCATTAATCATTTCGCCACTTTGTTCGTTTTCATATTCAAGTTTTACATAAGCATAAAATAGTTTATTGTTTTTATAAAAGTATTGCCATTTATTGCTGTAGCTGCTTGCACTTTCTGATATTTCTATCATTTTAACTTCTCCGTTTTTCTTTTTTATCAGCACTTCTGTAAAAGCTCTGTCAATTTCCGGATTTACATTAGTGAATCCATCACCTTTAATTATTTCATAGTATTCTTTTAAAATATCAGTAAAATTACCATTCCCTGTTTTAGGTGATTCGTCTTGAAATTCTTCATAAATAGGCTCTGTTTTTTGTAATTCTTCAGAAACTGTTTTTTCGCCAATTGTTGCTTCTATTTTCGAGCTGTTTTCTAATTCTTTTTCATTATTGTTTGTGTTGCTATTACAAGAAATAACAAAAATCAATAACAGTGTTATTAAATATAAATTAGGATTTTTCATGTATAAATGTTTTTTAAATTTTGAATGTGCAATTTTTAAAATTATTCCTGTTTTACATGTTTTGTTAATTTATTTGCAGTTTTTCAAATTTCGTGTATAATTTCTCAATCGAAATTGGCTGAATTTTTAAGAAACCAAACTTTTTGTAATATCATAATATTGGGTTTAAATGCTTTTAATTTATTTTGATTTTAAACTACTGGCACACCCGAACTGATTGTTAATTAATTTTTTAAACCATTTCATACTATTCTGATTTTGAGTTTATGGTAAAATATTAATTAAATATACGACCTTTTTTCAATTAATAGATCATTGGTTTTGTACTGTATGGGTAATTTTGCTATTTTATTTGTTTTTATAAAACCTTAAATTCGCAAGTCTATATTTAAGTAGCTGATAGTCATCGTATCAATTGTTTAAAAAAGTGTTGAAAATTTGCTGATATTCTACGGTTAATTAACTGATTGTTGCGATGACTTGAGGATTTTAGGTAAAACAAAAACTTGACAAGTCTTAAAGTATTAACAATTTGAGTATAATTTAGTGCGTTTTTTTAACATGTAAGTTTCTGAATTTTTAATTTGTAAATCGTACATTGTAATTATAAATTGTACAATGTACATTACAAACTGTTTAACGGCTTCCGCAATTCGTACAGCAGCATATTCGAAGCGTAAATTGGCTTCCCCGATTACGTAGCAGCTTACACTGCACTTAAATTAAGCATTTCAGATTTGAAATGATGGTTTTTAATTACCAATTTCTAATTTATATTCATAAAAAAAAGGTTTCAAGTTGCAAATTGTAAATCAACTTCGCAATCTGAAACCTTTGCTCTTACTTAAAAAGCAACACCAAATCCTAAATTAACAACAAAGCCTCCACTAATAATCCCTGGTATTTCCTGTGCTTCTACAGTTATTACACTTGAGTTTGGCTCTTTATATTCAACATCTACAGAAGTGTCGCCAAAAATAAGGCCGTATCCTATTTCGGTTCTAAAATAAAAGGAGTTTCCTAATTTTGCTCCGATTTTAAAATTTGCCAAATTAAAACTAGCTTGTCCTTGTCCTTCGCCCTTTTCTGCATCGACGTATGTTCCATCAAAACCAATTCTGCCATAACTAATATGTCCGTAAAGTCCTTTACCTGGTTTTTTAAAATAAATATTAGTTCCTATTTCGAAATAAGTAAATTTAAGATCTACATCTTCAATTGTAATAGGAATAAAAGAGAAATCGATAGTTGGTGCAAATTTCCCATTCATTATTGGCGTAACATATTCAAGGTTTAATCCTACCACATTAGGTACTCCAATTTTCAATCCTATCCTTAAAGGATTTTCTTGTGCTTTTGCTGATGTTGAAACAACAATAGCTAAAATGCTTATCGCAATTATTTTTTTCATTTTTATAAGATTAAGTTATATAATTCTATTTAATTTATTAAAATGCAATTTACAAAAAATAGAAACTAGTACCTAGTAAGCTACAATTTTAATTGATAATGGGAAACTAGTTACTTGTAAATCTCAAATCATAAATAAAAAAAAAGCCTGACATAATCAGACTTTTTTTAAAAATATTTTCATTTAAAGATTTATGCGCCTAAAGTGGCAACCATAACAGCTTTGATAGTGTGTAAACGGTTTTCTGCTTCGTCAAAAACAATTGAAGCTTTCGATTCAAACACCTCTTCAGTAACTTCTAATCCGTCTAAACCAAATTTTTGGAAAATTTCTGCACCAACAGCAGTTTCTTTATTGTGAAAAGCAGGCAAACAGTGCATGAATTTAATATTTGGATTTCCTGTCATATCCATTGCTTGTTTATTTACCTGATATGGTTTCAATAATTCAATTCTTTCTTTCCAAACTTCATCGGGTTCGCCCATCGATACCCAAACATCGGTATAAATAAAATCGCAATCCTTTAAACCTTCTTTTAAACTTTCTGTTACAGTAATTTTTGCACCGGTTTGTTTAGCAATTTCGTTAGCCTGATTAACAAGCTCTTTTTCCGGTTGAACTTGTTTTGGAGCTATAGAACGAAAATCCATTCCCATTTTAGCAGCACCAATCATTAAAGAATTTCCCATATTATTTTTTGCATCGCCAAGATAAGCGAATTTAATTTCGTGCAATGGTTTATCGGAATGCTCCATCATTGTCATAAAATCTGCTAAAATTTGTGTTGGATGAAACTCGTTTGTTAAACCATTCCAAACCGGAACTCCGGCGTATGCACCTAGTTCTTCCACAGTTGTTTGTGCAAAACCTCTATATTCAATTCCGTCATACATTCTGCCAAGTACTCTGGCAGTATCTTTCATCGATTCTTTTTTCCCAATCTGCGAGCCTGAAGGGCCCAAATAAGTAACATTAGCACCTTGGTCGTGAGCTGCTACTTCAAAAGCACATCTGGTTCTGGTAGATGCTTTTTCAAATATCAAAGCAATGTTTTTACCTTTTAAATTTTGCTGCTCGGTTCCGTTATATTTTGCTTTCTTTAAATCAATAGACAAATCAAGCATAAATTTGATTTCTTTTGGTGTGAAATCAAGTAACTTTAAAAAGTTTCTGTTTCTTAAATTAAAAGCCATATCGTAATATATTAAGAGTTATGAATAATAATTATTTATAATCAACAATTGTTAATTGCTCATTTTTAATTGTAAGTTGTTCATTGTTTAGTCTTCGTATTCTAAAGTAATTTTAGTTCCGTATGATTTATCCGAAAGTTTTGTTGCTTCGGTAATTACACTTTTTAAACCGCCATTTTCAACAAAGTTAAGTGCTGCTTTAATTTTTGGAGCCATACTTCCTTCGCCAAATTTACCTTCGTCCATATATTTATCAGCATCTGCTTTATTTAAAAACTCAATTTTTCTTTCATTTGGCTGATTATAATCAATAAAAACGTAAGGAACATCTGTTAATATGTAAAATTCATCTGCTTTTATTTTTGTAGCAAGTAATGATGATGCTTTATCTTTATCAATAACAGCTTCAAGTGGTCTAACGTGTTTGTTTTCGTCTATATAAACAGGGACTCCGCCGCCACCAACAGCAATAACAATTGTTCCGCGTCTTGCCAATTCTTCTATCGATTTTGTATTAAACACTTCCAAAGGTTCTGGTGATGCAACTACTCGTCTAAATCCATCTTTCATTTTAGGACTGTCTTTGAAAATCCATCCTTTTGTTTCGTGCAATTTATCGGCTTGTTCTTTTGTATATATTTTACCAACTCTTTTTGTCGGATTTTGAAATGCAGGATCATCTTTATCAACAACTACCTGAGTTACCAATGTAACAACATCTTTTTCGATATTGTGTTCTTGAAGTACAATTCTCAACATTCTTTCTATCATATAACCAATTCCGCCTTGTGAATCGGCAACACAGATATCTAAAGGCATTTGTGGTATATTATACATTTCTTCGCCGGCATCATTTCGCATTAAAATATTGCCAACTTGTGGTCCATTTCCATGTCCAATTACTAAACCATAGCCTTCTTCTATCAAATATATAAGGTTTTCTAAGGTATCTTTTGTGTTTTTCTCTTGTTCTTCAATTGTACCTACTTGATCGCCTCTTAATAATGCATTACCACCTAATGCTACAACTGCTAGTTTTTTCATTTGCTTATTGTTTTTTATTTATCAATTCAACATCCGTATATTTACTTATAATATACACACAAGTTGCAATTTATTGGATGTTTAATATCTGAATCGTTTTTTATAATAATAAATACATTAAAACTCCTTTTTATAAAGGACTGCGAAGTTAATAATTTTCTGAATATTAAAACATGACATGTTATTTAACATGTTTTAATTTGTTTTGCAAATATAAAAGGGAAATCACACTTAATAATTTTATTGAAAACGGATTTTTAAACGAAGAAATTTGAAGAATTTATATAACTAAAAAAGCAGATATTCAAAATTTTAAATTATTACATGTTTAACTCTGCCAACTTCGCCTGTTTCTAGCTCAACTTTAATTCCGTGTGGATGATTTGGAGATTTTGTTAAAATTCTATTTACAACTCCTTCTGTTAATTTGCCTGATCTTTGGTCTTGCTTCAGAACAATTTCTACATTAAGACCTATTTTAATGTTTGTTCTAAGTTTTCCATCCAATTTATTGAATTCCATAATAATATAATTTTAGATATGAATTTTATTAGGAAAATTTGGTGTGAAAAATAAATTTATTACAATAATAAAACAAAATATATTAAAATTTTCCAGCAAATAATAGCAAATTGAAATATCTCTCTTACAAACGAAAATACATGAATCGTTTTAATATATTTATATTAAACTTTATGTCTTATTTTGAAAAAATATTGGAAGGGAGAAATTTCTATTTAGAAAGCTTAACCTTAACCGCAGTTGGTCCTTTTTGACCCATTTCTACTTCAAAAGTAACCATATTATTCTCCTTAATTTCGTCAATAACATTGTTTACATGCACAAAAACACTTTCCTTAGTTTCTGAATCTTTAATAAATCCATAACCCTTTGAGTCATTATAAAAAGTTACAACACCTTTTCGGATTATATCAACTTCTTTAAGGTTTTCGCTTTTTGGAATACTAATTTCGATATTTTCTGCATTAATGACTTTCTTTTTATTAGGATCTGGCGGTGTGGAAGTTATCATTCCATTTTCGTCAACATAAGCAATCATGTCATCCAAGCTGCTTTTTTTATCGGTGTCTTTTTTGGCTAACTTTTTTTTCTCTTTTTCTTTTCTCTTCTTTTCTTTTTTTGCTCTTACATCCTTTTTATTGAATGTTTCTTGTGTTCTACCCATAGATTATTATTTTTTTTACAAAAGTAAGATATTTTTAATTAATATATTTAATTTGATAGTATTTATTTAAAAATTAAAAAGATAGAGCTGTTTTTTTATAAAAGACAAACAATTATTATAGAATTTTCATTCCATTTCAACTGTATTTTCTCACTATATTATTTCAATTTTTTCAACAAACATATAAATTAATAATGATTTTTATTAATTCAGCTCATTTCGAATTCAATTTTACGATAAATAAAATTAATCTACTTAACAAATAATTACATTAAATCAAATATTTGCAATCAATCCGTACTAAAACAAATCAAAATTCATACTTTATAAGTATTTGAAAGGAATCATCCATATGGCTTATTTAACATTAAGTTAACCTTTTATTAATAATTTGATAAATCCGTTTTCTTTAATATCTCTTAACTAAAATATTCCTTTGCACTGTCAATTTTTAAACTTATTAACAAAAAAAAAAGAAAATGAAAATTAGATTATTATTTACTACAGTTTTGGTTTTGATTTCACTTGTAAGTTTTAACTCTTGCAATAAAAGTGATGATAATGAACCAGATGCAAGTGCTACCGAATTTATTGATAATGGTGATGGCACAGTAACAATTATAGATAAAGGAAAAGGTGTTGGTACAAAAACTCTTACATCAGAAACAATATGGATTTTAAAAGGTTTTGTTTTTGTAAATGATGCACAAACTTTAACAATTGAGCCTGGTACTTTAATTAAAGGTATGCCGGGAACAGGTGAAAATGCAAGTTCTCTTATTATTGCAAGAGGCGGAAAATTAATTGCTGAAGGAACTGCAGCAAAGCCGATTGTTTTTACAGCTAATGCTGATAATTACGAAGGTACAGGCGTTGATAAAATGGCACAAGGGCTTTGGGGAGGCGTTATCGTTCTTGGTAAAGCAACAACTAGTAACAGCACAAGCGAAAAAGCTATTGAAGGAATACCTACAAGCGAAACTCGCGGTTTATATGGTGGAACTAATGATGCTGATAATTCCGGTGTTTTAAAATACATTTCTATAAGGCATGGCGGAACTGATATTGGCGAAGGAAACGAAATAAACGGATTAACTCTTGGTGCTGTTGGCTCTGCAACAATTATAGAGTACATTGAGGTTATTTCAAACAAAGACGATGGTGTTGAGTTTTTTGGTGGCGCAGCTCAGCTTAAAAACATTGTAGTTGCATATTGTGGCGATGATTCTTACGATTACGACGAGGGTTTTCACGGGAAAGGACAATTTTGGTTTTCGCTTCAAGGAAATGATGGCGATAGAATTGGCGAGCACGATGGTGGGCCAAGCGATAATGAAGCAGGAACTCCTTATTCAATGCCTCAAATTTATAATGCAACTTATATTGGTGCAAACAATGGTGGCAGAGTAATTACATTTAGAGATAATGCAGGCGGAACTTATGCCAACTCTATTTTCTATAATCAAACAAAAGGTATTGATATTGAATATCTTCAAGATGATAATGGCGATATGGTTCAATGTTCTTATAAAATGTTTCAAGATGGTAATCTTGAATTATTAAATAACGTTTTTTATAATGTTGTTTCTGCTACTGCAACTGCCGGAGATTTATTTAAAGTAAGTGCGCCTAAAGATGATAATGATGTTACTCTTTACGATGTTCCTACTGCATATAGCGATGCTTTTGCAGCTTACTTTACAAGTGCAGGAAATTCTGTAACTAATCCGGTTATAACAAGCTCAAATCCTGTGCCGCAAGCTGCTCAAACAAGCAATTTGGCTGCATTGCCAAATAATACTTTCTTTAGCACTGCTGCTTACAAAGGTGCTTTTGGAACAACAAACTGGGCTAATGGATGGACTTTACTTTTTAAATAAATTTTAACTAACATAATATCCCGAAAGAATTGACAAAGAGCTTTCGGGATATTTTATTAACAATAAATAAACATTTAATTACAAGGACAACAATGAAAAAAATATCTTTAATTTTAATATTATTAATAACATTTTCTACTATAACTTTTGCACAAAAAGGAATATTAAGAGGCCAAGTTACTGATAAAACCACTGGTGAGCCTTTAATTGGCGCAACTGTTATAGTGATAAACTCGGAGCCAATGATTGGAGCCGTTACTGATTACGACGGCAATTTTAGTATTGAAAATGTTCCTGAAGGAAATCAGAAAATACAATACTCCTTTATTTCATTTCAAAAACAAATAATTGAAACTGAAATAACAAGTAAAGATGTTAAAATAATAAATTTAAGCTTAGAGCCTGAAGAGCAAACTATAAATCAAGTAGTTATTAGCGCAAGAGCAATAACAAACACAGATAATTCTTTATTAGCAATGCAGAAAAGCTCTGTTTCACAAATAAATGGAATTTCGTCGCAAAGTATTTCAAGTATGGGCGACTCTGATGTTGCATCTGCAATAAAAAGAGTAACAGGCGTTACTGTTGAAAGTGGAAAGTATATATTTGTTCGTGGATTAAGCGACAGATATAGCAAAATAACTCTTAACGGTGCAGAGATTCCCGGTTTAGATCCCAATAAAAACACTGTACAATTAGACCTTTTCTCATCAAACATTATTGATAATATTGTAGTGCATAAAACTTTTTCACCAGACTTACCTGCTTCTTTTGCAGGTGGTTATGTAAATATTACAACAAAAAGTTTTCCTAATAAATTTACTTTGCAATTTACTACTTCACTTGGTTATAATCCACAAACTAACTTAAATAATAATTTTATTTCTTATGACAGCGGAAAAAAATCGTTATTAGGTATTGCAGATGAATCGCTTGCAATTCCTTATCAAGCAGCAAATGATATCCCTTATCTTTATACAGATAATAATAAATTGGATGCAATTTCAGCTTCTTTTAACAATATTATGGCACCTACAAAAAAACAATCATTTATAAATCACAGCCATTCTTTTTCAATAGGAAACCAAATAAAACTATTTAGCAAACCATTTGGATTTATTGTTGATTTAAGCTATTCCAGAAATTTTCAGTATTACGATAACGGAAAATACTCTCGCTATAATCTTGTATCAGATCAAATTAGTTCTCAAGGTGTTATGAATCCATTGCTTTTAGAAAAAGAAACTTTGGGCGATGAAGAAATTATAACTTCTGCTTTGGTTGGTTTATCATATAAATTAACCCCTTTTCATAAAATTGGGCTTACTTTAATGAGAAATGGCGGAGCTTTAATTTCAACACGATACAAAGAAGGAACAAAACTTGAAGATAATATGTATATGTATGAAAATACTTTAGGTTTTCAACAAAGGTCTTTTAATTCGGTTCAATTAAATGGTCAACATGTACTTAACAATGAAAAGAAAAGCAAAATTGATTGGACAAGCTCATATACAAAATCAATTTTGAACGAACCTGATTTAAGATTTTTCAATTACAATTCTACAGACGATGGCAACTACAAAATAAGCTACAGTGCTTATCCCGCACCGGCAAGGTTTTACAGAAATTTAACAGAATCTAATTTCGACAATAAATTTAATGTTTCGCTCCCTTTTGAGCATTTCAAATTAAAATTTGGAGGAAGTTATACTCTTAAAAGTAGAAACTCCATAAGCAATAAATACGATATTCTTTCTCAAGACCTCGACTTTAATGGAAATATTGAAGATTATTTAAGCATTTCAAATATTGGTCAAAATGCAACAGATGCCGTTTATGGAGTTTATTATCAAAACGACCCAATAACTGATAAATACAATAGTTATTCGGCAAAAGAAAATTTAGCAGGTGCTTATTTAATGACTGAATTTAATTTATCAGAAAAATTAAAAGTGCAAACAGGTGTTAGATATGAATACGATTACACTTTTATAGAAAATTTAGTGGATACTTATCATCCCAAATATGTTAAAGCTGAGAAAGTTTATGATACGGATTTTCTGCCAAGTATAAATATAAACTATTCTGTTTTAACTAATATGAATTTGCGTTTTGCTTATTCAAGAACTCTTGCTCGTCCAGCATTTAGAGAAATAGCTCCTTATGCTTATTTTGATTTTAAAGAAGGTTGGCGAGTTGTTGGAAATCCTTATTTAGAAAGAAGCATGATTGATAATATAGATTTAAGATGGGAAAGAATTATTGACAATGGTCAAATAATTTCTATAAGTATTTTCTCGAAATATTTCACAAAACCAATTGAACTTGTTGACGACCCTCGTGCAAATAACCCTGAATTGCATTATGTAAATGCCGAAAATTCCTTTTTATACGGTGTTGAATTAGAACTAAGAAAGAGCTTAGATTTTATTTCACTTAAAGATTTTATGTTTGGAAGTAATTTCACAATTTTAAAATCGCAAGTTAAATATGTTGATGATTACGGAAGTACTGCCGAACTAGTTGTAAACAGACCAATGTATGGCCAATCGCCTTGGGTTGTTAATATGTTTTTGAATTACAATAATGAGAATATTGGGCTAAACAGTAATTTAGGTTTTAATGTAGATGGTCCAAAATTATCTGTTGTTACAAAAGGCGAAACCCCAGATGTTTACCAACAACCTGTTGCTGCTCTTAATTATAATATTGCTAAAGAATTTGGAAAACATTTTATTATCAAACTTTCTGTAGATAATATTTTAAACTCTGAAAACAAAAAAACATATACTTACGATGATAAAGAGTATGTTTTTCAATCATTCAGTTTAGGTCGAACATATTCATTCTCAATCAAATATCATATCAACTAAAATAGTTAATTATAAAAACACTCTTTGTTGTCCGAAACCTTGCATTAATTGAAATTTATTATCAGTTGTGCAAGGTTTTTTTGCTTGTATAACAAAATATTTTAATCTAACCAAGTTTCTTCTGCTCAAAATATACTAAAACGAAATTGATGACTTTTATAATTATTGTATCTTTACAACTCATATTTGAGAAACAATGCTCAATAATTTCAGGTTTAGAATACTTAAAATCAACATATTAAAAACTAATTAAAATTACTAAAATGAAAAAGCTATTATTAATAATTTCAATATTTTTTATATTGTACGGATGCCAACAGAGTAATTCAAATTATACTAAACCTAATTTACATGATATTTTAAATGATGTTAAATTATTAGTTAATGAAGGAGATAAAGCTTTGATTTTCAATGAAAATCTTATAGGAAACATCGATACAGTTGAGTTGTTTTCAGTTGATTTTTCCGGTAAAAAAGGAGAATATTTAGCTATGGGTTATTCCTCAGAAGAACATTATCCATGTATGTCATTTTGCTTTTACCTCCGCCTTACGAAACAGCCAATTACCTCCTTTTTAAATTATCATTTAATAAAGGAAAATGGAATATTGATTGGGCTGTCCAAGAAAACAAACTTGAACAAAAAAACATAATTGACATTGACGGTGACGGAATTAACGAAATAATTTTCAAAGGAAACTACGATTGTAATGGAGGTATGATGTATGGATATTATTATATTTCTAAATTTACAAATAATGAATTGGTAAATATTTATGAACAAGAACCAATTGACAAAATAGCAATTTTACCTAACCCAAATCTAGAACTTATAGAAAATGATACTTTAACATTTGAACTTGATGTAGATTTAATTGATGTGAATAACGATTGTGTAAAAGAGCTTCTTGAAAAAAAGAAAGTAATTATTTATAAAGGAGGCGAAACTAAAGAAGAAATTCTTCAAAAAGCATTAATTATAAATAATATTGATACTTTATTTTTAAAAAATGGTTCGTTCCTTTAATAAAGAAAACTTATACTCAACACCTCTCTTTACAGTTTGTTTTTAGAATAAATAAAATCTCTTTAAAAAATTGATTTAAAGGGATTTTATTATAACAATTTATTTTTATTTTAATAAATACTTCTCTATTCCTTTAATAGCTTTAAAACCGTCAGCAATTGCGCTAATTGCATCAGCAGTTGAATTTACTGAATCGCCTCCTGCAAATATTTTTTCTACTGAACTTTGCATCTTTTGAGTTCCAATTTTTCATGAATTTTTCGGGTCAACTAAAAATTCTAATTAATTTTTCTTCATTGCCTTTGTCCTCAAAAGTTTTATAGACTTCTTTATTCTTAATAAGAAAATTTTCGAATCAATTAAAATCATTTGTACTAAAACGGATGTTCCTTAAAAACGTTAATTATTATGCATTCTAAATCTGTTTTGAACAAACTAAAATTTAAAAAATAAAAGAAGCGGAACAAATACAAAAGCTTTTTTTCTTTTTTATCAGACAACAGCAAACTAATACAAATAATTACCATAATTTAGTGTAATAGATTGTATAAGCTATAAGAAAGTTCATTTTTTTCATACAACAGTTTGCTAATAAAATTTAATGTGTATTTTTGTAAAATAATTTACAAAATTACTATAATGAACTATAAAATTATTTTTCTTAGCATCTTAATAGTTATAAGCATTTTAAGTTGCAATGCATACAATCATAGCAACAATAAGACTTCTGCAATTAAAGATAGTATAATAGAGTACAAACAAATTGCTTTTCAAAAATATGGAAGAGATACACTATTTTTAAAGAGTCCTGCTAATACATATGTTCTTTGCAAAAAAAATATAACTGTAAACAATACTAACCCAAACGAATTATCAATGTTCTTTGTATTTGACTTATCAAAAAATCAAATTATCTATGAAGACAAAATTTCAGGTGCCAAAATAAGTTGGAAATCTGACTACGAACTTTTAATTCGGAAACAAAAAGGAATTATAACAAGCAATATAGATAAAGGTCAAATTGAATATCTTTACAATTTAAAAACTAAAACTATTCAAAACTTAGACACTAAAACAAAAAATAGTAATAATAATTAAAAATCAGAACAATGAGAAAAATTTACCTGACACTTTTTGTTATTGTTATTGGTTTAATATCAGTATTTATTTTCAAGAATATAAATACTGATAAAAACCTTAGCAATAAAGAATTTACGCCAAGAGAAATTTGGCAACAAGAATTTAATAAGAAAAAAGAAAAAAGAAAAAAAGGATATAGTAAGGCAGACAAGCCAGATATGTTTACTCAGTATTTTAAAGGCATAACAACAGAAATAGGCTCAAATGTTTCTGGTTATAAAATGAATTACAAAACTATAGAATTAAATAAAGCTTTACAAAATTTAAAAAGCAAAAAAGGTCTTAAAGCAGCACCTCTGCCTTGGATACAAAGAGGACCTGCAAATGTTGGCGGAAGAACAAGAGCTATCATAATTGACCCTGACGACGCAACTCATCAAACTTGGTTTGCAAGTGCAGCCACAGGTGGAATTTGGAAAACTACTGATGGAGGTAACACGTGGAGTCATCTATCTGAATCCTTTTCTAATTTAGCAATAAATGCTTTAGCAATGGCAGAATCAAACCATAACGTTATTTATGCAGGAACAGGTGAGAGTTTCCCGGGTGGCACATATCTAAAAGGGAATGGAATATGGAAATCTGTTGACAAAGGCTTAAACTGGACTCAATTATCAAGCACAATTAATGAAAACTTTGCTTATGTAAACAGACTAATTGTAGACCCTGCAGATGCAAATATTGTAATTGCAGCTACATCAAAAGGCATTTTAAAATCAACCGACGGCGGCTCTTCCTGGACAGAAGTTCATTTCAGCAATACAGGTGTTGAAGATATAGTTGCTGATCCAACAACTTTCAATACTATTATTGCTGGAGAAAACTCAATTGGAATTTTACGCTCTACAGATGCAGGAAATACATGGACAATTTCATCTAATGGTTTAGGTGCTGGCGATAGATATGAAGTTGATTTTTCACCTGTTAATCATAATAATGTTTTCACAAGTGTAAATGTTTCATCTACTGTTTCAAATGTATATTTTTCTGAAGATAATGGCATAAATTGGAAAAAATTTAATGACACTCAAAACTTTTTAGGCGGACAAGGCGAATATGACAATATAATTGCTGCTCATCCATATAATGCTGATGAAGCTTTTATTGGCGGTGTTGATGTTTGGAAAGTTAAATTTAATGGCACAGAAACAACATCAGCTCCCCAAGTTCTTACAGTATATTCTGAAAACACAAGTTTTCTTTCATTCGTAAATTATGGTGGTGCTTATCTTGGTGGTGGAATGAGTGACGATAATGGCACAAGTCTCTCACCTAGTGATTGGGTTTCAATTGAAGTTAGATTTGGTACAGGCTTAACACAAAAAGCTCATAGATTTTATGTGCCTGATGGCGCTACATCTGGAGTAGCTGCAACAAGCTATACTTATCAAGATTATGTTGATGTGCCATTTCAAGTTTGGGATATCACTAATAATAAACAACTTATGGTTTCTTTTAGAGACCAAGAAAGAGATGGAGAATTTAATCTTTACAAAAGAATTGGAGAAAATTATGGAGAGTTAGGCCGAGAATATATTTATATTAATGCTGTTGAATACAACGCTACTACTGCAGATGCAAATATTGCAGTTACAGGAGGACATGCTTATAAAGCATTATATATGATTTGGCCAACTTTAGCTGAAGGCGAAACTTGGACACCAGCTACATTACCGACATCAAAAATAGTGGCAAATTATGGTACTATTACTTTAAAAGCCGGAGTTAAAACAAGTATTGCCGATTCATATGGTAATTATGGAGGCCCTAATGGATATGACCAAGGAACTGGCTTTGGAACAACTGAAATACCAGGGTTACACCCTGATCATCATAGTATTAATATCATTCCTACAGGTAGCGGTAATTTTATTTGGGTTGATGGAAATGATGGTGGAATTGGCGTTTCATATGATAATGGCACTACTTTAGATCAAATTCCCACTAATTATATCACTACTCAATTTTATGGTGTTGCCAAAAATCCTCAAGCTAATGAATATATTGGCGGAATGCAAGATAATGGAACATGGCAATCTGCTGTTGGTGAAGAAGCCTCAAGTACGAGTGATTATTTTTTCAGAATTGGAGGAGATGGTTTCGAATGTTTATGGCATGCTACTGATCCAAATTTAATGCTTGGAAGTGTATATAATAATTCAATAAGAAGGTCAGCAAATAAAGGTTCTTCATGGGCATATCCTTCAGGAATAACTAGCGGTGATGGTCCATTTATCACAAGACTTTCAGCTTCAAAAGAAAACCCTGATATGGTATTTGCTGTTGGTGGCACTGGCATTTATAAATCTATCAATTTCGGTAGCACATGGACAAAAAAATCAATCTTAACTAATTGGGTTAATGCTAATGGCGTTACAAGTAGTCATAATATTGAAGTTTCATTGGCAAATGGAAAAATAGTTTGGGCCGGAGGCGGAATGGCTACAAGTAATGGCTTACAAGTTCAAGTTTCATCTAATTATGGTGAATCTTTCACTGCAGTACCTAATTATTCAACTGTAGATATGAATGCTTATACTAGTGGTATTGCAACCCATCCTACTGATCCTAATACAGCATATGTTTTATTTTCACTAAGTGAGAAACCAAAAGTTTTACGTACTACTGATTTAGGTCAAACTTGGACTGATATATCCGGTTTTGGTACAGGTACTGTAAGTACAAATGGTTTCCCAGATGTAGTTACTCATTGTTTACTTGTAATGCCTTATGATGCTAACACTATTTGGGTTGGTACTGATATTGGTTTATTTGAATCTACAGATAATGGTACTACTTGGCATATTGCTGATAATGGATTACCTCCAGTATCTGTTTACGACATGCAAATAGTAGGCAATCAAGTTGTTATAGCAACTCATGGACGTGGAATCTGGAGTGTAGATATTGCTGAAATTGATAATGCTACTTTCATTTCTTCTTTCATAGGAGTTGGCCAGTTAAATACTGAAGTAAATACAAATTTAAATGTTGCTTATGATAAGGTTGAACTTTATATTAATGATGTTTTAGAATCTACACTGACTGCACCTGCAACCGGCATAACTGATATTCCATATGTAGCTCCTTCAGAAGGAGACTATAATGCATACATTATAGGTTATATAGGAGCAAATCAATATAAATCTAATAGTATAGATTTAAAACTTGATTTAACTGGATTTGCTTCAAATGAAAATATTGAAACTAATTTCAATATTTATCCAAACCCTAGCAATGGCTTCATTAATTTTGACATTGACCTAAAACACACAAAATATATAATCGAAGTTTATAATACGAAAGGACAAAAAGTTTATTCTGCTAACAAAGCAAATAATGGGAAAAACTATGTAAATCTTCAATATTTAGATAATGGATTGTATATTATCAATATCAATATTGGTAATGAAAAAATTTCCAGAAGACTTCATATAGAAAAGTAATATTCTTATTCTTATTATAAAGGACTATTAATCTAATAAATCTGTTAGATTAATAGTCCTTTTTTTTTATTCAAGATAAAGATTTTGTGACTCTGTTTTATCATTAATCATTTGTGGTAAAATTATTTCTAAAACGTCGCCTATATCACTGGTTGTTAGCCGTTTTGAATATAGACAAAAACTTAAATCATAAATTTAACTTTCTTAATCTCGAAGTAATCCCAAAAATTATCGGATAAAATTATCCCAACCTACATCGCTATGTAAACAGCAAAAAATATCATTCAAAAGTTGGAACGTACAGATAGAAGCATGAATATAGGGCGTTTTATAAGTAATTTTACTGCGAAAATGTGTTTTTGGTGACGAATGTCAGATTACGGTTACTTGGCTTAATTTTTAGGCTGATAATAGCTAAATATCACATGAGATATTTCGCCTTAAGGATTTGTTTCCAACTCCGTGTTTTTTTTTATGGAGAGGCTTGCTTTTAAAATGCAGTTATTTTGGATTTCTAATATAATGATAATCAAATTATTTTTAGTATATGAAATTGTATTTGTGTTTTTATCGGACAATAGTGCATATTTATAATTAAAGTTGTTAATCCTTATTTTTTTTCTTTAATTTTGTTTAATTATTCTAACAAAAACTAATGTTTTAAAAATACTCTTGTCGGTTAATATAATTTATAATGCAATTAATCATTAACTTTTAAATTTAATCTCATGAAAAAAATAATTTTTAGTTTTTTGCTAAATTTTTTAATATTAGGTTATGTTCTATCTAACCCAATAACAAAAGAAGCAGCGATTATTGTTGCCAAGAATTATTATGCAACAAATTCTTTAAAAACAGATATTTCTGTTAAAGATGTATATGTGAATAAATACGAAGGGGAAAATTCATTTTATACTGTAATTTTTAATTCTGGTGGTTTTGTAATTGTCTCTGCTGATGATTATGCAATTCCTGTTTTAGCCTATTCTTTTGTAAGTGATGCCCCAGTTGATATTGAAAATGCTGGAGTAAAGGAAATTTTTGGGTTTTATAATAAACAAATTGATTTGTTGAGAAAACTAAAAGAAGAAAATTCAGCAGTTAAAGAAATGTGGGTTAACTTGAAGAATGAGAAATCTAATAATAAGGTTAAAGCTGTAGCACCTCTTTTGACAACTACATGGAATCAATCACCTTATTATAATATGTATTGTCCAACTGGAACACCAACAGGTTGTGTTGCAACTGCTATGTCGCAGATACTTAATTATCATGAATGGCCTGTAACAGGTAAAGGTTGGCATGAATACATCGTAGAAGATCATCCTGAATATGGAGAACAATTTGCTGACTTTGCAAATGGCAATTATGATTGGGCTAATATGGTAGATAATCTTAACGTTACGAATACTGACACAGAAAAACAAGCAATTGCTAAATTGATGCAACATTGTGGCGTTTCTGTAAATATGAATTATGATCCAAGTGGTTCAGGTGCGCAGTCAAGAGATGTATTATTTGCTTTAGTAAATTATTTCTCATGTGATGCAAGTACTATTCAATATATTAGTTATAATTCTAGTGATAATGCTGGCTGGTTGACACAAGTTAAAAATGAAATTGACAATAATAGGCCTGTTTATTATGATGGTTATGGAACAAGTGGAGGACATGCTTGGGTTTGTGATGGTTATGATGATTCTGATAAAATACACATTAATTGGGGATGGGGTGGCTCATATAACGGATATTTTGCTCCAAATTCAATGGCGCCAGGAACTGCTAATTTTACTGATGGGAATAATGCCATTATTGGTATACAGCCAGGTAATCCTTCTGCTCAAATTGAATGGACAAAACAAGCAAGTGGTTTTGTGGCTCAATCTAGAGGAATTCAATATATTTCAGCAGTTGATAGGAGAACAGCATGGGCTGTAGCCTACGATGGAAGTGGTGGTAGTGCAAAGGTAAAGGACTATACTAGAACAACAGATGGGGGTAATACTTGGGTTTCAGGAACTATAAATGCTGCTAATACTACAAACTATTCCTCTGCCATGATAAGTGCTATTGATGAAAATACCGCATGGGTTCCTTTATTTGGACCAACTGGTGGTGGTATGATTGTTAAAACTGAAGATGGAGGAAAATCATGGACGCAACAATCAACAGCTGCATTTTCTGCTCCTAATGGTTTTCCTAATGTAGTTCATTTTTGGGATGAAAATAATGGTTTTTGTCAAGGTGATCCAAATGGTGGATATTTTGAATTATATACTACAACTGATGGTGGAACAACATGGGTAAGAGTACCACAAGGTAATATCCCTGCAAATATAACAGGCGAATATGGCACAGTTGGATATTATGCTGTTTTTGATGATATAATTTGGTTTGCTACTAATAAAGGAAGAATATTTAAATCAACTGATAAGGGTTTTAATTGGGTTGCATACCAAACACCTTTTTCTGATGCCAGTTTTGAATTGTCTTTTAGAGGTGCAAATAACGGGGTTATACAAAAAAGGAAAGATGGTGATAATACTGCTTATAGAACAGCAGATGGTGGTGAAAACTGGTCAATTATTACAACTACAGGGAACTTTTATACAAATAGTCTAAAATATATTCCTGGAACTAATACTTTGCTTTCAACTGGAAGTGATTGGGAAACACCACTTCAAGGAGTTTCTTATAGTACTGATGATGGTTCAACTTTTACTGATTATGCAGATTATTATCAGAATTTTCAATTTTTATCTATTGGAGCAGCTTCAGAAGATGCAATATGGATTGGGGGATATAATTCTAGCCAATATAGCGATGGTATGTGGCATTATGGAGATATTCCAATAGTTGCAGAATTTACAGCTGATTATACTGATTTATGTTTAGGTTCAGCAACAGTACTATTTACTGATGCTTCTAAAGGTTCACCTGATTCATGGAACTGGGATTTTGGTGATAATGCAAGTCCTTCAACTGCAATAGGACAAGGGCCACATAGTGTAACTTATTCAGCTACAGGAAATAAAACAGTAACATTAGAAATTGATAAAGTTACTGATAACCATCAGGTAATTAAGTCTGATTACATAAGAATTGCTGACACTGCACCTGACGCTGCAAGTGATATAACAGGTGATTTAGATGTTAATGTTGGTGAAACATATACTTATTCAGTTACTAATCAGGATAATGTTATTTTTGAATGGTCTTTACCGAGCACCAATTGGGAAGGCTCAAGTGTAATTAATTCAATAGATATCTATTTTACTGATTACGCTAGAACTGGTCGTCTTACTGTAGTGCCAACAAATGGTTGCGGTACTGGCACTTCTTCTTATATTGATATAACAACACATGGTTCAGTTGGAACTTTTGATGTTAATGAAAAAGATACAAGGTTTTTAGTATACCCAAATCCTGCTAAAGATAAAATCAGTATCACAAATTTAATGGATACGAGAGTTTATATTTATAATAACTTGGGAAGTTTGATGAAAGCTTTTGATATTAAGGATGATAGCCAAGAAGTAAATGTTTCTAATTTTAAAACAGGATTGTATTATTTGAAATTTGAAAATAATAATCAAAGAATAGTATTAAGTTTTAATATTATTGAATAATAATTAATTTAAAGGAATTTTTATTAAAAAGCTGACTCTTAACAAAAGTCAGCTTTTTTATTTCATTAAAGTAGATTGTAGTTTTATAAATTTGGTTTTGTTTTTTTGTGAGTTTTTCAAAGAACAATTCCCATTCATGCATGCTGAGCATTTACTTTGATTTTTTCCTGGAATAAAAAATATTACACTTTTATAAATTGCAATAAATACTGATATTAGTATTATTATATATGTTAGAGTTTCTTGTATCATTATAATTTCTTGTTTATTAGTAAATTAAGTTTCCTATTTGATATACAGCAAATGAAAGAATCCAGGCTAAAATTGTAGTATATGTCATCATAAATACCGCCCATTTCCAATGTCCTGTTTCATTTTTTACAGCTGCAATAACTGCTATACATGGAAAATATATCAATATGAAAATTAAAAAAGAAATTGCAGAGATGGGATTATAAACTAATTTTCCTTCATTTATACCTGATTTATATTTTTCTTTTTTTAATATATTTATTAAGCTTTCTGCTTCATCATTTTGGTTTTCATCAGCATGATATAAAACACCTAATGTGCTGACAACTACCTCTTTAGCTGCAATTCCTGTGACTATACTTACACTCATTTTCCAATCAAAACCAAGTGGTGCTAATATTGGCTGAATAAATTTACCAGTACGACCAATATATGAATTTTCTTGTCTGTATCTTTCTTCTACTAAATTTAGCGAGTCTAATTTTCTATTTATTTCAGATTTCAGATTTTTTGATTTGCTGTTTTCAGAGAAATTAGAAATTGAGTTATTGTTGTGCGCCGCTTTTAAAGTATTGATTTGAATTTCAATGTTATCAGAAATATCTGTTTCTCTAGGGAAATATCCTAATGCCCAAATAAGTATTGAAGCAATTAAAATTATGCCACCCATTTTTTTTACATATTGTTGACCTTTATTCCACATATGAATTGTAGTGGTTTTTAAAGATGGTGTTCTGTAAGGAGGAAGTTCCATTACAAAAGGAGCTTCTTTTGATTTGAATAAAAGTTTTTTGAATATTATGGCAACTATCGCAGCAATTACAATTCCGGTTGTGTAAATTCCAAAAAGTACTGTTCCTGCTTTTTCTGGAAAAACAGCAGCAATAATTATCAGATATACAGGCAGTCTGGCACTGCATGACATAAAAGGATTTATTAGAATTGTGAGTATTCTGTCGTTTTTATTTTCTAAAGTTCTTGTTGACATTATTGCCGGAACATTACAGCCAAAACCCATCAGCATTGGAATAAATGATTTTCCGTGAAGCCCTATTTTATGCATTATTTTGTCCATTATGAAAGCAACACGAGCCATATAGCCTGTGTCTTCCATAAATGAAATGAAGAAGAAAAGAATAAGTATATTAGGTAAGAAAACAATAACACTACCAACACCACCAATTATTCCATCAACAATTAAATCTTTTAACATACCTGCCGGCATATTATTTCTCATAATATTACTTAAAAACTGGATAGCATTATCAATCCAATCCATAGGATATTGGCCAAGAACAAATGTTGTTTGAAACATCAGCCACATGAAAAAAATAAAAATTGGATATCCGAAAAATTGACTTGTAAGAAGAGAGTCAATAAGTTCCGTTTTTTTCTTTTTATCTTGATTGTTTCCTTCTTTATATGTTTCTTTTAATGCACCAGAAATAAAACCATATCTTGCATCTGTTAAAGCAGTTTCGCTATCTTCGTTTAAATGAGATTCGATTTTATCAATTGAAGAATTTGTGATTTCTTTAATTTGACTATAATTTTCGCATCTGCGAATAATTTTTTCAAGGTCTTTGTCTTTTTCTAAAAGCTTTAATGATATAAATCTTGAAGATATTTTATCCGTAAGCCAATAATTTTTTTTATCTTTTATTAAAGTTTGAACATTAATTACCGCTTTTTCGATACATTTTCCATAATTTATATGAATATGTCTTAAACTTGGTGCATTATCCTCGTAAGCTTCAATAACTTTATCAAATAAATCATTTAAACCCTTGCCTTTAGAGCCGATAGTTGGAACAAAAGGAATTCCAATCATTCGTCCAAGAGTTCTGTAGGCAAACAAATCACCTTTTTTTTGTAATTCATCAAACATATTTAGTGCGATAACAACTTTCATATCCATATCGATAAGTTGAGTTGTTAAATACATGTTTCTTTCTAGGTTTGATGCGTCAAGAACATTGATAATAATATCTGGAGTATCGTTAAGGATATGATTTCTTACATATAATTCTTCTGGTGAATATGCTGTTAATGAGTAAGTTCCTGGTAAATCGGTAATATTGAAAGTGTATCCTTTGTGATGGAAAGTTGCCTTTTTAAAATCTACAGTAACACCTCCGTAATTTCCAACATGTTCTTTTGAGCCTGAAGCAGAATTGAATAAAGTAGTTTTTCCGCAATTTGGATTACCAACAAGAGCGACATTTATGGTTCTGCTTCTTTCACAAGCTTTTGAAATTAGTGAAGTATCCGTAAAAACGCCTTGATATTCATTTTCCAATTTAATATTATCGTCAGTTTGTGTCAAAACTTCAATTAGCGAAGCTTCAGTTTTACGTAAAGACACTTCATAACCCATAATTTTATATTCAATAGGATCTCTTAAAGGTGCATTTTTAATAACTGTAACTTGTTTGCCTTTAACAAATCCCATTTCAGTAATCCTTTTTCTAAATGCACCTCTGCCTTTAACTTTGATTATTATTCCGCTGTCATTTGTTTTTAATTCGGATAAATTCATATAATAAAATCATTTCAATATAATAATTGCAAAAATATTTGAATTAAACGCATTAGGCAATACCATAATTTAGGTATTTTTAATTTCTAATAAAATATTTTTTACCTTTGCAGCGATAAGAATTTTTTAAAATATGGAAAAAGAAGATATATATCAAAAATTGATGGAGCTTTTTGGAAAAATGCCTGAAAATTTCAGCATTTTAGATGAACAAATAGATATTAAAATTCAGATGAATTATTTTGAAGCATCTAAAGAAAATAAAAAGCATAAAATTAATAAAGAATATATTTTAAAAAATAAAGATAAAATCTTTGAAAATGAATTAAGTTTTGAAGAAAAAAAGAAAATTTTAGTGCAATTAGCAAGCTTAGACAATGTTGAGGCTTTTAGAACAATTGAAAAATATGTAAACCAATCAGATGATGAAATAAGGCAGTGGGCAATGTTAGCAATGCAGGAATGCAGAATAGCATTAGAAAGTTCATTATTAAATGAAAATCAAGTAATTATATCTACAGGTTTAGGTGGAAAAGATAAGAAATTAAGATATTTTACTGCTATAAGTTCAGCTTCAAACATAGATTTTTCTGCATTACAAAAAAAGCTTATTAGAAAAGAATTTGAGTTTGTGTTAAAAAACCAAGGTGGGGAGATTGAAGAATTAAAGTTTGACGGAGCTTATGCAAGTTTGCTTGTATTGGTGCCAATTTCTGTATCAGTTAAAATTGTAATAGATTCTGTTATAAGTGAATGTAACCAAATTGGGAATTTTATAAATGTAAAGTTTGTACTAACAAATGTTAGGAAATATTCTATTGAAGAAATAAAAGAATCGTGGAATAAAATATCAGAAAAATAAAAACCTCTAATGTTCAATAAATCAGAGGTTTTGTTTTCTTTCAGATAAAGATTAATGTTCTAAATCTTCAAAATCAACATTTGTGAAATTATTTTCCGTAGATTTTTTTTCTGAATTATTAAATTCAATTTCACCTTTGTTTGATTTAATAAAATCTACAACTTCAGATAATCCATCTGAAAATTTTTCGAAATCTTCTTTATAAAGAAAAATTTTATGTTTTTCAATTTGAAAATTTCCTTCTTGATCATATCTTCTTTTTCTTTCTGTAATAGTTAGATAATAATCATCGGTTTTAGTCGATTTCACATCAAAAAAATAAGTTCTTTTACCAGCTCTAACAGCTTTTGAAAAAATCTCTTCTCTTTCAAAACTTTCATTTTTTTCAAATTCTTCCATACTCACAATTAAATATATTAGAAATTAATTTTTTATAATATTATTTTAAATAAAGTAATTGTGCAAATTTAATCTTCTATAACAAAATAAAAAATTTTTTTACAAGTTAATAAGAGTTAAATAATTTTTAAAAAGTAATAATTAGTTTATTTTTGCAAGCTATTATATTTCTAATTAAGGTTCTTATTATATGATTAGCAGGCGTTTATTACGAATTAAAGTATTGCAAATAATGTATGCCTTTTCAAAAAAGGATGATTATTCAACAACAAAAGCAGAAAAAGAACTATTTTATAGCATTGAAAAGTTCTATGATTTGTATCATTTATTGTTACTCTTATTGGTTGAAATAGCAAAAATGGAGGAAAATAATTTTGAGCTTGTTAAAAATAAATTATATAATACCAATAAAATCTATCCAAATAAAAAACTTTCTGACAATAAAATTTTGCAGTGTATTAAAAAAAATGAAAATCTTGAAGATTCAGCAAAAGAAAGAAAGTTAAATTGGAATAAAAATGATTACATTATAAAATCACTATATAATGATTTTATAAATTCTGAAGCTTTTGTCAAATACTCTGAAAGTGATAATGTTACTCAAAAAGACGATAAAGATTTAATTGTTTATTTTTATTCTGAGTTTTTAGCTGAGAATGAAAAATTTATTGAATTTCTTGAAGAAGAAAGTATATATTGGATTGATGATTTTAATTTTGCTCTTGTAATAGTTCTAAAAACATTACAAAGTGTAAAAACAGAATCTGAAAATTCAACAAAATTATTACCTCTATTCAAAAATGAAAATGATAAAGAATTTGCGAAGAATCTTTTGAAAAAAACTATAATAAATTCAGAAACAAATATTAAAATTATTGAAAAATATGCAAAAAATTGGGATACAGAAAGAATAGCTCAAATTGATTTGCTGATTTTACAACTTGCTATAACTGAGGTGCTTGAGTTTCCTTCTATTCCGATAAAAGTAACTTTTAATGAATTTATAGAAATTTCGAAATACTATAGTACAAGTAAAAGTAAGATATTTATTAACGGACTTTTGGATAAAATAATTAAAGATTTTAAAATAGAGAAAAAAATCAATAAAGCTGGAAGAGGTTTAGTAGGAGATTGATTTTATCTGTTAAATAATTATTTTAAAAATTAGCATGAAACATTTTGATACAAAGAAAAAAGAAAGTTTAAAAACCAAATTTTTAAGAATCGGACTAAATTTTTTCCCTGCGTATAGAGGAACAGGAGCAAGAGCAATTTTTGTTTCAGACGATTGGAAAGAAGTTCATATAAAACTAAGGCTAAATTGGCGAACAAGGAATTATGTAGGAACCGTTTTTGGTGGCAGCATGTATTCTGCAGTTGATCCGATTTATATGATTCAATTAATAAAATTGCTTGGCGAAAATTATATTGTTTGGGATAAATCGGCAATTATTAAATTTTTGAAACCGGTAAAAAAAACTGTTTATGCGAAATTTTTAATAGACGATTCAGTATTGGATGAAATTCGCAAAGAAGTAGCAAATCAAAGAAAGTGCGACATCGAAATTCCCGTGGAATATGTTGATAATGAAGGCATTGTGTATGCCGTAATTTCGAAAATTCTTTTTATTGCTGAAAAAGATTATTATAAGAATAAGAAATTAAGAGATAATAAAACCATTAAAAATGCTGATTAAATATCTATTTGTTTTATTAACTTTGGCAATTATAATAAGTTTTTCATGTAATAATGGAAAATCGATTAAAGATAAAGTTGATGTAGAAGGAAATTTGGATAATGGTGAACCACAAATTAGTTTTGTTGAAACTGATTTCGATTTCGGCGATATTTTAATAGGCGAAATAGTAAGCCATAAATTCAAATATAGAAATACAGGAACAGGAAAACTTGAAATAAAAGAAACCATTGCCAATTGTGGCTGTTCAAAAGTAAAAGTTGGAAATAATCCCATTCTTGCTGGACAAGAATCATACATTGAAATAACTTTTGATAGTAGAGGATTTCATGGTTTGCAAATTAAAAAAGTTGAAATTATCACAAATATATCAAAACAACCAGTTAATTTAATTATTTCTGCAAATGTAGAAATGTCTAAATAAAATATTGAATAGCAGTTTTGCTTTTTGATTATAATAAAATGATTGTATTAATTTGAAAAATAAATTTTAAAATGAGTAATTTACTTTATGTATTAATGATGGCACCTAAAGAAGGTGAGAACCCTTTGGTTTCTTTATTACCATTGGTTTTAATTATTGCAGTGTTCTATTTTTTTATGATTAGACCACAAATGAAAAAACAAAAAGATTTAAGAAAATTCAGGGAAACTATTAAAAATGGCGACAAAATTTTAACAATTGGCGGTATTTACGGAAAAGTAGTTGAAACATCTGAAAAAACTGTAATTATTGAGGTTGAAAATAAAATGAGATTAAAAGTAGATAAAACAGCTTTAGCTATTGACGCTACAGATTTGATGCCGAAGAAATAGGTGTTTTTTAATGCTCTCTATTAATGCTGTTAATAGAGAGCATTTTTATTTTTAATAGATTCTTTATGAAAATAGATTTTATTATAAACCTACTTTTCACAAAGTTATAATAGTGATTTACTTGATGTTAAGAAATGCAAATACTGTAGTTTAATATAGCGTTTAAAAGAAAGAATCACTATTATGCTTTAATTACCAGTATACTAATTACTTGTAAAAGAAAAGAAGTAAAGATATATGAAAAATATGTGTTATTCTAAACTATAGCCAATGCAATTTCTTATTAATTATATTTGCATTTGCATATCTGTAAGCACACTATTATTTATTAGACTTAAAGTTTTATCTTAGTTCTTTATTTTTTAAATAATCAAGAATTGACATCAATAAAAGAAATATTAAATAAAGGAATAAATATATTAAAAGGGATAAAGCTGAATCAAAAACTATTTACTTTCTTCTTTTTCTTATTTTTATCAATTATTTTTTGGTTTTTAAATGCACTCAATAAAGAATATGTTGCAAACATCTCTATTCCTTTAAAATTTACAAATCTGCCTGAAGATAAAATGGTGCTTGGTGAAACGCCGAAAATGCTTGCCGCACAGGTTGCCGCATATGGATATACTTTTTTAGATTATAAAACAGCTACACAAAATCCTGTAATTGTAAATTTAAAATTTCATACAATTCATAAAGTTTCAGGACATAAAAACAGATATTATTTACTTTCAAATGTTTTAAAACCAGAAATTTCTAGTAATTTAGGTGAAAATATTGAGATTAAAAATATAATTCCTGATTCACTGATTTTTAAATTTGATGAAATTGTAAAGAAAAAAGTTCCCATAAAAAGTAAAATTAAAATCAAACTTGAGAAACAATTTATGCTAAAAGACAGCATTAAATTTTTTCCAGATAGTATTATAATAAAAGGCCTTAAATCGAATTTAGTAAAAATAAATGAAGTTTATACTGAAGCTAAAGAAATAAAAAATGTAAATGATTCAATAAAAATTAAAATTAAACTGAAGAAAATTCCGGATGTGATTTTTCAAAAAGACGAAATAATATGTAAAGCATTTGCCGAAGAATACACAGAAATGAATCTGGAAATACCAATACAAATATTACATTTGCCGGATAATTTAAACATGAAATTATTCCCTTCATTTGTAAAAGTTGCTTTTAATGTTGGATTTAGTAATTATGAAAGAATTTTCACCCAACAATTTATTTTTTCAGTTGATTATTCAGATTTAAATCTTGAAAACGAAGATAAAATAAATGTAAAACTTGATAAATCGCCAAAAGAAGTTTATCTAATAAGATTCAATCCTCATAAAGTAGATTATATTATTGAAAAAAAATGATTAAAGTTGGATTAACTGGTGGAATTGGAAGCGGAAAAACTTTTGTGTCTAAAATATTTAAACTATTAGGCGCACCAGTGTATAATTCTGATATTGAGGCAAAAAAGCTTTATACAAACAATATTATTGTAAAAGAAAAAATCATAAGTAATTTTGGTAGTCAAATTTATTTTGAAAACGGGGAATTAAATAAACAAAAATTATCTGAAGTTATTTTTTCAGATAAAAAATCTTTACAAATAATAAATTCGATAATTCATCCTGCGGTAAAAGAAAATTTTGAAATGTGGCTGAAAACAGTAAAATTTCCATACATAATAAAGGAAGCTGCAATTCTATTTGAAAGCGGAGCTTATAAATATGTAGATAAAATTATTTTAGTAACTGCGCCCGAACACAAAAGAATAGAAAGAGTAATAAAAAGAGATAATTTGGATGAAAAATCTGTGAAAGAAAGAATTAACAATCAGTTAAATCAATCGGAATTAAGAAAAAGATCAGATTTTGAGATTATTAATGATGAAAAAGAAATGGTTTTGGATCAAATAATCAAAATACATAACATATTAATGTTAAAGAGTAAATGATATAAGTTAAATTGCGTTTTAGTTTTATTTCAATTAATAATAAAATTTTTACATAGTTTATAAATAAAAAAAAATAATATTTTTGCAACAAAATAAAAAATTTAAAATATGGATTTAAGTGGAATTTTATCAATTTCAGGATACAGTGGTTTATTTAAATTAATAAAACAAACAAAAACAGGTTTTGTTGTTGAATCAATGCACGACAATAAAAGAATGCAAGCTTTTGCAAGTTCAAAAATATCAACTTTAGATGATATTGCTATTTACACCGAAGAAGGCGAAGAGCATTTAAAAGAATTGTTCAGAAAAATATTCAAAAAAGAAGAAGGAAAAGAAACAATAAGTCATAAATCTTCTGACATTGAATTGAAAACTTTTTTTGAAGAAATATTGCCGGATTACGATAAAACCAGAGTTTATACATCTGATATAAAGAAAGTTATAAATTGGTATAATATCTTAGTTGCAAAAGGTTTGATCGATCTTGAGGAAGATAAAAAAGAAGATGAAACCGAAAAAGATAGTAGTGAAGAATTACCACAAAACGAAGAGCTTAATAAGTAATAAAAGCCTTTTATCCTTTAATTACAATATCAAATAAAAGTAATAGTTAAAAATAACAGCTTATATTTGATATTGTATAAATTATATAAAATCAAAAAATAATTTAATTATCTTTGTATTAGAGCTAATTATCTTTTTATAACTATTTTTTAAAAAATAAAAAATTTAAGTAGATGGATGTTGAAAATGCAGATGATATTTTAAAAAAAAGCAATCACTCAAAAATTATTTTTAATGCTATCCCCAAAATACTGATTCAGTTTTCTAAATTTGAGCAAAAGAAAAAACAAGAATTAGACACTGAAAGTTCAAGTATTAGTTTTATTGATGCAGTTTTAAATGAATTGCAAATTAATTTTGAGATTGATGATGAAGAATTGAAAAGAATACCAAGTAAAGGTCCATTTATCACTGTTTCTAATCATCCACTTGGTGGAATTGACGTACTACTATTAATAAAAATTATTTCGAAAATCAGACCTGATTATAAGTTTATAGTAAATGATTTATTTTATGAAATAGAAGCATTAAGAGAAAATACTATACCAATAAAAATAGAATCAAAAAACGAATCTAAAAATCCAAATTTAGCTGAATTAAAAAAAGCATTTACACATTTAAATAAAGGAGGAGCATTAGGCATTTTCCCGGCAGGAGTTATTTCACCATATCATTTTTCTTTTAATTCAATTTCTGATAAAGTATGGAATAATTCAACAATAAGTTTGATTAAAAAAGCAAATGTTCCAATAATTCCAATATATTTTCAAGGAAATAACAGTTGGTTTATTCATGTATTGGGCGGAATTCATCCAATATTCCATCCAATGAGTAAAACTTCAGGAATTATTAAGAAAAATGCTAAAAATTTGAGAATAAGGATTGGAAACCAACTTAGTGTTGCAGAACAAGACGAATTTGATGAAATGGATATGTTTGGTAGATATTTAAGGTCAAGAACATATGCTTTAGGAAAATCAATTGAAGTAAAAAACTTTTTTTTACCTAAATTTAAATGGAAATCAAAAAAAGTTGAAAACATAATTGACCCTGTTCCACCTGAATTGGTTATACAAGAAATGGAACAGATAGATAAAAAACATCATCTTTTCGACAGTGGTGACTTTAGTGTATATTGTGTTCCTTCACTTGAAATCCCTAACGTTTTAACTGAAATAGGACGATTAAGAGAAATTACCTTCAGAGAAGTTGGCGAAGGAACTAATAAAAGCGTTGATTTAGATGAATATGATTTATATTACAGCCAACTTATTGTTTGGGATTGGAAAGAAAAAAAAATAGCCGGCGCATATAGAGTGGGGATGGGCCAAGAAATTATGAATCAGTATGGTGTTCAAGGATTTTATATACACTCATTATTTAAAATAGAAAAGGAATTTTTTCCAATATTAAATGAAACAATAGAACTTGGACGCTCATTTATAATAAAAGAGTACCAAAGAAAACCATTATCTTTATTTTTATTATGGAAAGGGATAACGTATTTTTTGTTAAAACACAGAGAATATAGATATCTTGTTGGCCCGGCAAGTATTAGTAACGTGTTTTCGAAATTTTCAAAAAGCTTAATTGTTAATTTCTTTAAAACAAATTATTATAATGATGATTTAGCCAAGCTATTAAAACCAAGAAAAAAATTTAAAGTAAGGAAAATAAAAAATGTAGATCAAAAATTATTTCTTGAAATAGCTAAAGATATGAAAAGATTAGATAAATTAATTTTTGAAATAGAAAATGAACATGGCATTCCTGTATTATTAAAAAAATACATAAAATTAAATGCAAAACTTATAGGATTTAATGTTGACCCTGACTTTAATAATTCACTTGACGGATTAATAATACTAGATATTTTTGATGTCCCATTTGATATATTAAAATCATTATCAAAAGAAATTCAAGATGATTCTATATTGGAAAGGTTTAATGTGGATATTGGAATATAGAAATTTTAAATATTTAATAATTAAAAAATAATAATTGGTTTTTGAGTATATAATTAAAGGAATAATAGTTGGAATATCGGTATCGGCACCTTTAGGCCCTCTCGGTATTTTAGCAATTCAAAGAACAATAAATAAAGGCTTTATATCAGGCTTTATATCAGGCTGGGGAGCAGCTTTTGCAGACATTATATATGCAGCAATTGCTGGTTTTGGGATAAGTATAATCGCTAATTTCTTAGATTCTCATCAATTAATTATTAGAATAGTTGGTGGCATTTTAGTGGCCATTGTAGGAGTTAAAATCTTTTATACAAATCCTGTAAGACAAATTAGAAAACAAAGAGCCCAAAAAAACACTTTTATCAGCGATTTTATCTCTAGTTTTTTAATAACAATTACAAATCCATTAACAGTAATTTTTTTTGGTGCCGTATTCGCAGGACTTGGTTTAGATAAAGATAATTCAGGTAATGCTATGGTTTATACCTTATTAGGGATTTTTTTAGGTGCACTTTTGTGGTGGGTGGGATTAACTCTATTAGTTAACATATTCAGAAACAAAATAAGATTGAGAAATCTTTGGTGGATAAATAAAATTACAGGAAGCATTATAGCAGTATTTGGAATTATAATAGTGGGAAGTATTTTTTTTAATTTTTTAAAATAATTTAAGCAGTAGAAACTTATATTATTTTATTAATTTATTATGTTAATAAATTAATACTGAGATTAAGAAAACTTAATTTATATTTGCCAGCAAAAAAAATTAAAGAAAATAAAAGAAAATGATAAAAGTTACTATAATTCTTTTTTTTATAACATTACTCAATGTAAATAGTAATTTCAAGGGAAATATTGAAAATGCTAATAAACTAGAAATTCCAAATTCAGAAAACAATATTTATTCTAAAGGAAAACTAGTTAATAATAAAAAAGATCTCCTTTTTGTAGTATCACATAATCAAAGTCCAAATATTGTAATATATCAAGCAAATAGACAACAAAATGGTTCTTTAAACACAAAAAAGCCCGTTGATGTTTTCTGGTTGCTTATTAATAAAGGTGACATAATTGAGGATTTGAACCTTTTAGAATGGAAATTAGCATATGGTTTTAAAATTATACCAGTTATTGAAGGCGAAAAATATAAAATTAAACTAAATGCAATAAAAGATAAAATTATCATAATAAATAAAAAAGCAGACGGAAAAGTTGAAAGTCAGATGTTAATAAATGGAAAGTTTTCAATATTAAAAGAAGTATTTATAAATTATGAAGAAAGTTTCTATTTGCCCCAAGTTAAATATCTTGATTTTAGAGGCATTGATTTGAATAGTGGTAAAAATGTATCAGAAAGATTAATTGTTAATAAATAAATGTATATTAACATCAATAAATTATTTATTAAATTTAGTATTTAACATTTAAATATATAAATTTGTTGCACATTTAAACTTAGTCTATCTTTAATAATATTCTAAGTATTTAATAATCACAGTTTTGTAATTTTTTTATAAAATTTATTATGTCAAAAGTTATTGCAATAGCCAATCAAAAAGGCGGAGTTGGTAAAACAACAACAGCTATTAATCTTGCTGCAAGCTTAGCAGTTTTAGAAAAAAAAGTTTTATTAATTGATGCTGATCCTCAGGCAAATGCTACTTCTGGTATTGGGTTTGACTTGCGAGAAATTGAAAACAGTATTTATGAATGCTTAATTGACGGTGTTGATCCTAATACAGTTGTTTTAAAAACAGAAACAAAAGGTATGGATTTAATACCTTCACATATTGATTTGGTTGGCGCTGAAATCGAAATACTTAATGTTCCTGAAAGAGAACTGATTTTAAAAGGAGTTATTGATAAAGTAAAAGATAATTATGATTATGTTTTTATCGATTGCTCACCATCTTTAGGTCTGCTTACTTTGAATGCTTTAACAGCAGCAGATTCAGTTTTAATTCCTGTTCAATGTGAATATTTTGCACTTGAAGGATTAGGAAAGCTTTTGAATACTATAAAAATGATTCAAAACAGATTAAACGAAGCATTAGAAATAGAAGGGTTTTTGTTAACAATGTATGATGCTAGGTTAAGATTATCGAATCAGGTTGTTGAAGAAGTGCAAACACATTTCGAAAAAATGGTTTTTGATACAATAATACAAAGAAATATTAAATTAAGTGAAGCACCAAGTTACGGAAAACCTGTGGTACTTTACGACGCAGCATCAAAAGGAGCTTTAAGCTATTTAAATTTAGCTCGTGAAGTTATAGAGCGTAATGAGAAAAAAGAATAATAAGACGCATAAAAAAAATAATATATGTCGGCAGTAAAAAAACAAGCATTAGGCAGAGGACTAGGAGCATTGATAGATGATGCTAAATACGAAAAAAGACCTGTAAAAGAAGCTATTTCTACAAGTGCTATTGCAGAAATAGATATAAGTAAAATTGAAACAAACCCTTTTCAGCCAAGAAAAGAATTTGATGAAGAATTATTGCAGGAATTATCAAATTCCATCAAGGAATTAGGTATTATTCAGCCTATTACAGTAAAAAAAATAGACGAAGATAAATTTCAAATTATATCTGGCGAAAGAAGATTCAGAGCAAGTAAATTAGCCGGATTAAAAGAAATTATTGCATTTGTTAGAGAAGCAGACGATCAAGGACTTCTTGAAATGGCTCTTGTAGAAAACATTCAAAGAGAGGATCTTAATTCAATAGAAGTTGCTGTTACATATGAGCGATTAATTGATGAATGTAGCCTGACACAAGAAAAGCTTAGTGAAAGAATTGGTAAAAAAAGAACTACAATTACTAACTATTTAAGACTTTTAAAACTTCCTGCAGAAGTTCAGGTTGGCGTTAGAGACAAACGAATTTCAATGGGACATGCAAAAGCATTGCTTACACTTAATGATTCTGATTCTCAAATGAAAATCTTCCATAAAATAATTGTTGAAGGACTTTCTGTGAGAAATGTTGAAGCATTAGTTAGAGAGAAAAATTATCCTGTTAAGAAAGATGAGAAAAAATCTGAAAAAGCTTCATTACCAAAAGAATACTTAAGTTTTAAAAATAATTTGAATCAAGTTCTTAGCACTAAAGTGGATCTTAAAAAAAGCGAAAATGGCAAAGGTAGTATTGTAATATCGTTTAATTCAGAAGAAGATTTTAATAGAATAAGTCAAATTTTAGTAAAAAAATAGGCTCATTTATTTTTTTGCGTTTGAAAGATATGAATTTGAAACAGATAATGATTAAACCCACTTCAATAATTATTACTATATTACTATTTTTATTTCAAATTTATATTGATGCTCAAGTAGAAACCAATTTATTAACAGATACTATAAAAAAAAATAATTCTGAAATTGGGAGGATTGATATTAATAAATCAGATTCAACTTTAAATTTTATTCCTGTTGACAGTATTGAAAATTACGCACAGGAATTTGAAATAAGAACAAAAAAATCTCCAGGCAGAGCAGCCTTTTATTCTTTTTTACTTCCAGGTTTAGGCCAGGCATATAACGGAAAATATTGGAAAATTCCAATTATTTATGGATTATTTACAGGAATGTATTATTTATATGATAATAATAATTTTAGATATAATCTATTTAAAACAGCATATAAAAATTATTCTGTTGAGGCTGGCGTAACTACACCAGGAATAAACCCAAATATTTCTGAAGACCAATTAAAGAGCTATAAAGATTATTACAGACGAAATAGAGATTTAAATGTGATAGTTGCTGCTGTTATTTATCTGTTCAATATTCTTGATGCTAATGTAGATGCTCATTTGATGGATTTTGATGTTAGCGATGATTTGTCTTTATCAATTATGCCTGAAATAAATAATTACTCAATTTTGCAATATAATCCAAAAAGTAAATTAGATTATGGGAACAGTTTTGGAGTAAAATTTGTATTGTCAATGCATAAAAATTAATATTTAATAGAGATTTTAAAAGAAAAATTTTAAAAATATAAAAATATGAAATTTAAAAAATACTTTTTAATTATAGCAGCAAGTTGTTTTTTTACAACAGCATTCGCATATACACAACCAACAGATACAATCGTTGCACAAACAGATGATAGCGAGCAAATTGAAAGCGATTTAGATAGCCTGTTAAGTCTTTGGTATGTTAAAAATTCAATTGTAAGTACAAATAATAATGTTTCAGAAAAAACAGTTGATGCAAAAGAAATACCAGATTCTGTTTATATTGAAAGACTGAATGCAATACCTTCATTGATGGAATTACCGTATAATCAAATAATTAGAAAGTACATCGAACTGTATAGTAACAGAAAATCTGCTCATATATTAATTGGATTATCTGATTATTACTTCCCAATTTTTGAACAAATTCTAGATCAGTACGAATTACCATTGGAATTAAAATATTTACCAATTATTGAATCTGCCTTAAATCCGAGAGCAGTTTCCAGAGCAGGCGCTACAGGTTTATGGCAATTTATGTTTGGAACAGGTAGGATGTATCAATTAGAAATAAATTCTTTTGTTGATGAAAGAAGAGATCCTGTAAAATCATCTTATGCAGCAGCAAAATTTTTATCACATTTATATGGAGTTTATAAGGATTGGACATTGGTTATTGCTGCATATAATTGTGGACCAGGTAATGTTAATAAAGCTATAAGAAGAGCTAACGGTAAAAGAGATTATTGGGATATTTATCCATATTTGCCTCGTGAAACTCGTGGATATGTGCCCGCGTTTATTGGTGCAGCCTACATGATGAATTATTATGAAGAGCATAATATTACACCAACTCATATTAAAATGCCGATGATGACTGACACTGTTATGATCGACAATAAGCTGCATTTACAGCAAGTGGCAGAAGTACTTAAGATGTCTATTGAGGAATTGAGAGATTTAAATCCACAATATAAAAAAGACATAATTCCTGCAACTGGTCAAGACTATCCATTAAGATTGCCTTTAGAGTATTCCATGGCATTTCTTGATTTGCAAGACTCAATTTACGCTTATAGAGACACTTTCTTTTTTAACCCTAAAAACACTATAATTACTCCAGCTAAATATAATAAGAAAAATTATTATTCAGCATCTAATTATAAATCCACATATACTCCGCCTTCTACAAAAAATATGACAAAATTAACTTATACTGTTAAAGAAGGAGATAATCTGGGATTTATATCTGATTGGTATGATGTTTCAATTGCAGATTTGCAATATTGGAATAATATCAAACGAAATACTATAAGAATAGGGCAAAATCTTTCAGTATATGTACCAAACAAGAAAGCATATAAATATAAAAAGATTAATACATCAGATTTTAATCAGAAAAATACTGTAGCTTATAAATCTACTTCGACAAAGAGCGCTGCAAATTCTGATTTCAAATACGATGCGAAATATATCTATTACAGAATAAAAAAAGGCGAAAATCTTTGGACTATAGCAAAAAAATATCCTGGAATTTCAAATACAGATTTGATGAAGATTAATAACTTTACCGAAAGTGATGTGAGAGTTTTAAAAGCGGGACAAGTTATTAAGATAAAGGAAAAGAGTTAGTAAATAAAAGAGAAATTTTTGACCTAAATTTTCAAATTAAATCTTTTTATTTTTTAGTTTGATTTTCAATAAATCATAAATTTTATGAAACCAAAATATATTTTAATTTTCATATTGTTCGTCTTTACAATTTTATTGTTGTTAGCTTTTATTTTTCCTAAAAACGGATTGAAAATAACTGATGATATAACAGTCCAATTTCCTACTATTGATGAACTTTTAAATATTGAAAAAGTTAAAATTGTTGATATTTCTGAAATAATTGAGAAAAATCAGGTTGCGGAAAATGATTACAATGAAGAGGAAGGCAAATTAAAATCGGTAATGACTAAGGATGCTGGCATTATTTACTATGAGGATAAAGATATAAATTACGAGCAAGTTAGCCGTAGATTAGAGTTCCCAAAAGGAAATAGAAACGCATTAAAACATTTTTTCGAAGAATTAACAAATTTAAAATCTAATAACAAATTAATCAGAATTTTACATTATGGTGATTCTCAAATAGAAGCGGACAGAATGACTTCTTATATTAGGTATAAACTTCAATCTCAATTTGGAGGTTCAGGGCCGGGCTTAATTCCAGCCGTTCAGCCTTTTGGTTTTGAATCGCCTGTTAAAACAGAACTTTCAGAAAACTGGAAAAGATATCCTGGATTTGGACTTAGAGATTCAACTGTAAACCATAGCAGATATGGTATTCTTGCAAGCTTTAGTAGATATGCCCCAATTGCTGAAAAAATTATAATAGATTCATTATCAGCAAATAAAGACACATCTGAATTTAGAAACATTAATTATTCAGCTTGGTTAAAAATAGAGCATTCGCCATATTCTTTTTCTAATGTAAAAAGATATTCTCAATGCAGAATGTTTTATGGATATAATTCAAAACCTATTGATTTAAAGCTATTTACAGGTGAGAATTTATTTAGTTCCGAAATATTATCACCTGCTAATTATTTACAAGTAAAAGGCTGGCGATTTAATTCAACTCCATCATATTTGAAAATGGAGTTTAAAGGTTCGGATAGTCCTGATATATACGCACTTGCATTAGACGGATTAAGTGGAGTTGCAGTAGATAATATTGCATTGCGTGGTTCAAGCGGAACAATTTTTACAACAACAAGTACAAAATTATTAGCATCTATTTATAGAAATTTAAATGTTAAACTTGTTATTTTACAATTTGGAGGCAACATAACTCCTTATATAAAAGAAGATTACACTTTTTACGAAAAATCATTCTATAGTCAATTAGTTACAATTAAAAAGTTAATTCCAGATGTTTCAATTATAGTAATTGGATTAGCAGACATGTCTAAAAAAGAAAAAGACAAATATGTAAGTTATCCGAATATTGAAATAATAAGAGATGCATTAAAAAAAGCCAGTTTTAAAGCCGATTGCGCCTTTTGGGACATGTATGAGGCAATGGGAGGAAATAATTCAATGCCGAGTTGGGTTTTTTCTGAGCCACCATTAGCTGAAAAAGATTTTACGCATTTTACAGTACAAGGTTCAAGGATAATAGCTCAAATGTTTTATAAGGCTTTAATGCTTGAATATAATAATTTTAAAAAAAGCAATACAAAAAAGGAGGATATAATAGTTGAAAATATTAGTGGCGATTAAGAAATTATTTTTATTGAAAATATGTTTATTTTTTATATTTAACTTACCTGTTTTAGTTTATTCTCAAAGCGATTATCCTTTTGAAATAGATTTCTATAATTTTATTAATTATTCTGAAAATAAATTAGTTTTTCCGGGCGACAGTAGTGATTTTGAACATGTGTTTTATAAATTAGACACAGTTATTTTAAACGGAAAAGGTAAAATTTCTGTTGTTCATATTGGAGGTTCTCATATTCAGGCTGATGTATATTCTGGAAGAACAAGAGAAAGACTTCAAACTTTTTATCCGGGAATGAATGGAGGAAGAGGCTCAGTTTTTCCTTATAGAATTAGTAAAACAAATAATCCGAGAAGCTATTCTGTTTATTACTCTGGCATTTGGCAATCATGCAGAAATGTTGAAAATAAGAAAAAATGTAATTTGGGATTAACGGGAATGTCAGTTACTACTTTTGATGTTAATGCAAATTTTGAAATAAAATTAAAATCAGATAGCCTTGTAAACTACACCTTTAACAAAATAAAACTTTTTCACGAAATCGATTCTACTTCTTTTATTCCTGTATTTGGCTCTGAAATAATAATAAAAAAAATAGAAAGAAACCAAGAATTGGGCTACACTTTATTTTATCTTGGTGGCGATTATGATGAGTTTAAATTGAGCTTTAAATCAACTAGTTCGGCTCAAAATAATTTCACCATTTTTGGAATAAGTCTTGATAATGACGACTCAGGAATTGTTTATCATTCAATTGGAGTTAATGGAGCAAGTTTTCCATCATTTTTGAAATGCGATATGTTCGAAAAACATTTAAAAGCATTAAATCCAGATGTTATAATAATAAGTCTTGGCACAAATGATGCATATACTACAAAATTCAACCCTGATTTTTATCAGTTGAATTACGAAGAACTTGTTGATAAAATAAGAAAAATTCTTCCAAAAGTTGCAATTTTAAACACAGTTGCTAACGACAGTTATCTTTTTAGGAGATATCCTAATAAAAACACAGAATTAGCAGCAGAAGTTATTTATAAAGTAGCTAAGAAAAAGAATTGTGGCGTTTACGATTTTTATAAAGTTATGGGCGGATTTAATTCTTCTTCTCTTTGGTTTCAGAAGAATTTAATGGTTAAAGATAAAATACATTTTAATAAACAAGGTTATTTGCTAGTTGGCGATTTGTTTTTTAATGCGATTATAAAATCATATGATAATCATATTAAAAATGCCTCTTATTAGTCTGTAAATCAATAATTTAATGATAAAATAAATTAAAAAGTTTTTTGGATAAATTAATAGACATATTAAGTTTTTCGCTGGAATATCCGTTAATATTTACCCGATTTTATTTTTGGGCATTTTTTGCTGTTGTAATGGCCGGATATTCAGTTATTTATAAAAAAAAGACACCACGTAACGCATATTTATTTATTTTAAGCCTTTTTTTCTATTACAAATCAAGCGGATATTATTATTCATTATTAATTTTTTCTACAGTAACAGATTTTTATATCGGCAAAATTATTTATGCATTAGATAATAAGCTAAAAAGAAAATTGTTTCTTATTTTAAGTGTATTTATCAATTTAAGTGTTTTATCTTATTTTAAATATTCCTACTTTTTTATCGACAATTTCAATTATTTGTTTAACACTGATTTTCATGCAGTTAACTATTTTAATTTGTGGGCAAATCAATTTGCAGGAGGAGATTTTGATATTGATAAAATTATTCTTCCTGTAGGAATTTCATTTTTTACTTTTCAAACAATAAGTTATACTGTTGATATTTACAGAAGAAAAATAGAGCCTGTTAAAAATATTTTTGATTTTGGCTTTTACGTTTCATTTTTTCCTCAATTAGTTGCCGGACCAATTGTGCGTGCATCTGAGTTTATTCCACAGCTTTACAAAGAATATAAAGTTTCGAGATACGAATTTGGCTTTGCCGTATTTATGATAATGAATGGTTTAATAAAAAAATTATTTATTTCTGATTATATAGCTGTAAATCTGATAGATAGAGTTTTTTCAAATCCAATGACATATTCAGGTTTCGAAAATTTAATTGCACTTTATGCATATTCGATGCAAGTTTATGCCGATTTTTCCGGTTATACAGATATTGCAATTGGAGTTGCTTTATTAATGGGTTTTAGATTGCCTGTAAACTTTAATTCGCCATATAAAGCACTACATCTTGGAGATTTTTGGCGAAGATGGCATATTTCTTTATCAACTTGGTTGAAAGACTACTTGTATATCCCGTTAGGTGGAAACAGACATGGCGAATTTAGAACAAATATAAATTTAATGATAACAATGTTGCTTGGTGGATTATGGCACGGTGCAAGCTGGCAATTTGTTATTTGGGGAGGATTAAACGGTATAGGTTTACTCGTTTACAAACAATGGCGCAAAATTAGTCCTTTTAGAGGAAATCACTCTTGGCCTGTAAGATTTTATGCTATTTTTTTAACATTTAATTTTATTACATTTACTAGAATTTGGTTTCGTTCTGAAACAATGGCAAAGGCAAATCAAATGATAAATCAAATTGTATTTGCTTTTGATTCGTCTAAAATTATTGAAATTATAATTGCATATAAAAATATCCTTGGATTGTTAATTTTTGCATTTGTAATTCATTGGTTATCGGTTAGTTTTAAAGATAAATATAAAAATATGTTTATTGAAAGCCCATATTGGTTAATGGGATTAATTGTTGTAATTATTGTGTTTGTAATTTATCAGTTTCAAACATTTGATTTACAGCCATTTATATATTTTCAATTTTAATAAAAAATCATATCGTTTGCCGATATTTTAAGATATAGTTTCGATTTTCTTATTTTTTGTATTTTCTTATATAAATATAAATTTCCATCTTCAGCAATCATTGGCATGTGTGGATTTTGAGCTTTGTTTAATTTTTTAGGCACAAAATACATATCATGAATAATTTTGTTCTGCAAAATGTTTCTAATTTTTTCTGAATCAATTCCTGCCGAAAATTTTAAACTTTGATAATATGGCAAAGCATATTCTGTTTCAAAAGCTAAAATGCCTGAAGATGTTTTTCCGTAAGGCGAATTCGACATATCCTTATATCCAAATCTGGATTTAAAAATTGTATCTTTTACAGTTTTTGCTTTTTTTGGATTGCCTGTCCATAAAGTTGAATTTATTCCGAAAGAGTAATTTTTGTAGTTGTATTTGATTAATATAGAGGCAGTTCTGAATTTATCTGAAGCAGGAACTGCAAAAATATCATTTTCAGATATTATTTGCCAATTGTCAATTCCAAATGCAATTGTTCCTGTTTGTTGCGAAGTTTCTATTTTATTTCTGTAGATATTGTACGAATATGCAAAACTGTATTTTTTTGATGTTTGATTTGAAACAGGCGACAAAAATAAATTTTTTGATTTAACAGAATCGCCATAAGAAAATAAAATTCCTATATTTTGTTGAAACTCAGCATATTTTCGTTTTTTTTCAAATCCTGTAAAGTTAAAAAAATATGAGCTTGCAATATTTATTTGTGTAAAATCTTTAAAAATATATGCTTTTGTAAATAGTCCTATTTTGTTTATGTGAGTTCCAAACGAAAAATTTATTCCTAAACTAAAGCCTGCATTATTATCCAATGAAAATTGAGCAATGGAATTTATATGAAAAAACACGAAAAAAATTAAAAAAAATATCTTTAATTTATGCATTTAGAATTATTGAAATCATTAAAATAGAATTAAATTTAACTTCAAAATTAATAAAAAAAACCTGCTAAAACAGCAGGTTTTTTTTATTAATGTCAAACGTTTATTTTACTGAATACTAGTTAGTTACACGAACTCTTTTTTGTTTTGCATGGTGTTTTACAAGGAGCTTTAGTGCTCGAAGTGTTTGTTCTTTCATATTTACAACAATTAGGCAGCTTATTGTAAACTTCATCATCGGCTTTGCATTTATCTGTGTCGTGTCCAACAAAAGCAATAGCTTTTTGAATTTCATCTGTATTGGTTTTTTCAGCATTATAAGAAATTTCCAGCATCATAGTTTCTTTATTCCATGCCGATTTTGTAACTCCATCAACGCCAAGCGATGCTTTTTCTATTCTTGTTTCGCACATATCGCAGCTTCCATATACTTTAAAACTCTCAGTTTTACTTTGAGCCATTATTGTTATTGTTCCTAAAAGGAATAAACTTAATAAACTAAATAATTTTGTTTTCATGTTAATTCGAATTTAATTAATTATTACTATTTATTTTCCCAAATGCACAGCTAACATACGATTTTGCAACAGAAATTGCATTGTTATTGTTATCTTCGGGATATCCAAGTTTGTGAAGTTTTTTCTTGTATTTTTCAATATTGCTCATATTGCCTGTAAAATTTATATTTACAATCGAATTTTCAACATCAATTTCTACAGAAATAACTTCGTCATATTTATTAATACCATTTTTAATTGTTGTAGCACATCCATTACATTTTAGGTTTGCTACTTTTATTACTGTTTTCATTTTGCTGATTAAAATTATATTAATACAATACAAAATTACATTCCTTATTTAGAATGATTTTATATAATATCTGAAAAAACTTATAAAATTTTTGGATTTTAAATAAATAAATTAAATTATTTTCTATTCTTTATTTTGAAAATAGATTTAATGTTTTGATAATTAGCTTGTTGGGATTTAGAGTCTGTTTTTAAACTGTTTAAACCAAATCAAGTGATTTACGATTAGTTATTGATGAATTTTTATAATCAGAAGGAGTTTGTTTTGTTATTTTTTTAAATTGATTTGTGAAATATTGAGCACTGCAGTAACCTAATTGAAAAGATATTTCGCTCAAAGTCAATTCGTTATACTTAATTAATTCTTTTGCTCTTTCAATTTTTTGATTAATTATATATTTTTCAATTGTTATTCCTTCGTTAGTTGAAAAAAGATTACTTAAATAGGAATAATCGTAATTTAATGCAGATGAGATATTTGCGGAAAAATTATATTGTTCAGGAATATATTTTCCATGATGAATAATTTCAATTATAAAAGTTTTAATTCTGTCAATTATATAATTTTTTTTGTCTTCAATTAATGCAAATTCATTTTGTTTTAATATTTCTTTAATTTTGATTGTTAAATCTAGATCTATTTTGCCTTCTATTTCAACTTTTCCTAGTTCAATTGCAATTACATTAAGTCCTAATTTTGCAAATTCTTCATTAACCACTTTAATGCATCTGTTGCAAACCATATTTTTTATATATAAAGTTGTTTTTTCCATCCAGTAAAGATAATATTAAGAAAATCTGCTTGTAAATAATTATGTATAAGCAATTTAAATTGCAATTTCTTGAAATCAATAAATAAAAGGAATAAGTTTTTTTGTCGATTTTTTATAATCGTTAAATTCATTTTTATAAAATCCTTTCAAAAGTATTTCTTCAATTGGTATAATTTTGATTATCAGATAAATAATACAGATTGTTAAAATTAGAATTATTGCTGATTTACTTAAAAATGATAATCCAAAAGCATTAATAATTACTGATAAATATGTTGGATGCCGAATTATTTTGTATAAACCTTTTTGTATTAATTTATCATTTCCTTTTGGCTCAACGGCTCCAAGTCTAAAATTATCCCAAATAGTAATTCTACTCCAAAACATTATTAAACTTCCAATTGCAAATAAAATTAAACCAAAAAAACTAAGATTTTGATTAAAAGTTTCAGAATTAAAATTTATCGAAATCAAAAAAACGGAAATATTAATTTTTCCAAATAAACTAAATGCAACAATTGGAGTTATAATCATTATTATGCTCAAATTCAGGATGTTATAAAACCATGAAATTATTCCACCATTTGGTTTTTCAAGTCTTATAGAGCCTTTTGAAAAAATCATTACAATTCCTTGCAATGAAAATAGGCTTAAAACTATTATTCCGAAAAAATAATCATTATATAGTGCTTGCATTTAATATAAATTTTAAAAAAATATCTATTTTCGTGCAATCTTTTTTCTGATAGAAATTAAAATTACAAATAATAAGTGAGCGATAAAAACAAAAAGAAAAAAACAGCTTTAAATGTGATGAAAGGAATAAAATCTCCTTCGTCATTGAGTGCAGAAGCTGCCAATAAATTTTTGCAGCATAAAAAGAAAAAGCTTGAAATTGACGAAATTGTTGCAGGCATTTTCAAAGGAGATATCAGTACTTTGAGCTCTGCTATTACATTGGTAGAGAGTAATTTAGCCAAACACAGAGAAATATCTAATCAAATAATTGAAAAATGCCTTCCTAAATCAGGTAATTCAATTAGAATTGGAATAACAGGCGTTCCCGGAGTTGGTAAAAGCACTTTTATCGAAGCTCTTGGAATGAATATCATCAAAAAAGGACATAAACTTGCAGTTTTAGCAATTGACCCAAGCAGCGAACAATCAGGCGGAAGCATTTTAGGCGATAAAACCAGAATGGAAAATTTGAGTGCCCAAAAAAATGCTTTTATCAGACCTTCTCCTTCTTCAGGTTCTTTAGGCGGAGTTGCCAGAAAAACCAGAGAAACAATTTTGCTTTGCGAAGCTGCGGGTTTCGACATAATTTTTATCGAAACAGTTGGAGTAGGGCAATCAGAAACTAAAGTGCATTCAATGGTCGATTTTTTTCTTTTGTTGATGTTGGCCGGTGCCGGCGATGAATTACAAGGAATAAAGCGTGGAATTATGGAAATGGCTGATACTGTGGTGATTAATAAAGCAGATGGAAATAATATTAAAAAAGCTCAATTAGCAAAAGCTGAATATCAAAATGCTTTACATTTGTTTCCGCCAGCAGAATCTGGCTGGATTCCAAACGTTTTGCTTACATCAGCAATTGAAAATTTAGGAATTGACGATGTTTGGAATTCAATTATTGATTATAAAAAAATGACAGACAAAAATAATTTTTGGCAAAGCAGAAGACAAAATCAGGCTAAATTCTGGATGCATGAAACTATTCTTGAAAGCTTAAAATCAGATTTTTTTAATAATGATGAAAACAAAAAAAACATTATTGAATTTGAAACTAAAGTTATTAATGGTGAAATAAATCCTTTTAATGCAGCTAAAGAGTTGTTAGACAATTACTTTAATAAAAAAAACAGTTGATGAAAAAAACATTTTTATTTTTAATAATAATTTTACAAACTACAATATTAAGTTGTCAGAATATTTCAAATGATAGTTTAATAAACACAAAAAATACTTCTAAAAAAGAAATATCATTACTTTTTTTAGGCGACATAATGCAACACGATTTGCAAATTGAATCTGCATATAATTCAAAAACAAAAACTTATGATTTCACATCGCAATTCAAACATATTCAGCCAATTATAAAAGATGTTGATGCTGTTGTAGGAAATTTTGAAGTTACTTTAAGCGGAAAGCCATATAAAGGATATCCACGATTCAGCTCGCCAAATCAACTGGCTTTCGACATTAAAAAATCAGGAATTAATTATTTAGTTACTGCAAACAATCATATTTACGATTATGGAGTTGAAGGTTTCAAAAAAACTCTTAAAATGCTTGATAGTGCTGATGTTATTCATACAGGAACATTCAGTAATTTAGAAGATAAGAAAAAACATCAGCCAATGATAATTGAGAAAAATGGTTTTAAAATAGCATTGCTCAGTTATACTTATGGCGTAAATGGAGATGAATACAGCTCAAGTATTTTAATAAATGAAATTGACGAAGAATTAATAAAATCTAATTTAAAAACATTGCAAAAGTCTGATTATGATGCAATTATAGTTTTTTTTCATTGGGGAAAAGAATATGAACGAGAATCAAACCAAGAGCAAAAAAAGTTTGCCGATTTATGTTTTGAAAACGGTGCAGATATAGTAATCGGTTCACATCCGCATGTTATTCAAGAAATGAATAGTTATCGGTATAAAGAAAAATCGGGCAAAGAAAAAGATGTTTTTGTTGCATATTCTTTGGGAAATTTTGTTTCAAATTACGGAACATGGAGATATTGCGATGGCGGGGCAATGGTTAAAATGAAATTGACAAAAAACAGCAATGGCGAATTAAAAATTGAAAATCCCGGATATTTCTTGGTTTGGGTTTATCGTCCAAAAAAAGAAAAAACAGCTAAATTGCTGAATTACTACGTATTACCTGTTTCTCAATTCGAAAATGATAAAACATTGGGTGCTGAGCATTTAAAACAAATGAAAACATTTATTAATGATTCAAGAACATTATTGAATAAAAACAACAAAAATGTAAATGAATATAAATACGATGTTTCTACAGAAAAATGGAAATTAACTAATTGATTATAAGTAAATTAAATGATAGCATCACATTATGGTGAATTTGCTGCCTTATTAACAGCATTTTTCTGGACAATAACAGCTTTGGCATTTGAAGACGCAACTATTAGAGTTGGTACTTTTGCCGTTAATATTATAAGATTAACTTTTGCTTTTGTTTTTCTTAGTATATTGAATTATTTTATGCGAGGAATAGCTTTTCCTGTAGATGCAAGTTT
>JAFGWC010000015.1 GCA_016937695.1 Bacteroidales bacterium | reverse complement strand
TTTTGATAATGGATTTTATTCACACAATTTGAGAAAAGCAATTTTTGTTGGCGATTTTATAGATAGAGGTTCGCAAATACGAGAAACTTTACAAATTGTAAAATCTATGGTTGAAAACGGCGCTGCATATGCAGTAATGGGAAATCACGAATATAATGCGATTTGTTATCACACAAAAAATGAAAAAACAGGAAATTGGCTTCGCGAGCATTCAAAAAAGAATTATAAACAACATAAGAAAACATTAGAAGCATTTAAAGATAATGAAATTGAATTGGAAAATTATTTGAATTGGTTTAAAAGCTTACCGCTTTTTATAGATTTCGAAAAATTTAAAGTTGTACATGCTTGTTGGGATTATAAGTATATTGATTTCATTAGAAAAAACACTGAAAATGCGAAATTGAATCAGGATTTTTTACTAGAATCGGCACAAAAAAACACTGAAACATTTGAAGCAGTAGAAATAGTATTAAAAGGTCAAGAAATAAATCTTCCAAGCAGGCATTATTTGGCAGATAAAGAAGGAGTTAAGAGAAATGAAATTAGAGTAAAATGGTGGATAAAACCTGAAAATTTAACATATAAAGAAATTTCAATTATACAAGATGAAAGCCTTCCAATATTATTTGTGGATAATAATGAACTTTCAAAAATAAGTGCGTATAATAAAAATGATGTACCTGTATTTTTCGGACATTATTGGATGACCGGCAATCCTGAAATTATTCAAGATAATATATGTTGTGTTGATTATAGCGTAGCAAAACATGGGAAATTGGTTGCATACAGATACAATAATGAAGAGTTTTTAAAAAATGAAAATTTCATTTTTTAAAAACTCACAAATCTTGTTTTTCTGCTGATTTTTTTGTATCTTCTGCTTTTCTAAAAGTCATTCTTTCATCAAAATATTATTGCCATGAATAAAATTATTTGTCCAAAATGTCAAGCAGTTTTAAATCCTGATAATAATATAGTACTTTCTGCAAAAAAGGATGATAATAAATGGGGATTAGTGTTATTAAGCTCAGAATTAGGCAATTACACTGCATTAACTCATGAAGATTTTGTGGTTAAAGAAGGTGAATTTGTTGAATTTCATTGCCCAGCTTGTCATTATAAACTATCGACAGTAGCACCTGATAAAAACCTTGCTGTTTTTGAAATGATTGATGAAGAACAAGTAAATAGTACAATTATTATTTCAGCAATAGCCGGTGAAAAATGCACATACAAAATTACAGAAGGAAGCATAGAATCGCACGGCAAAGATTCAGAAAAATATAAATTTATTTACCAAAATTTAGTAGATTTAGTTTAATATTAGTGATTAGAAACTGGTAATTGGTAATTTGTTACCAGAAGTCAGAAGTCAGAAACCTGAATTAGTACTGTAAGGTGCTTATTGTTAGCTTGTTAGCTTTACATTCCGATTTTGTCTGAAATTTCTGTCATGGCATCAATTGAAAGTTGAAGGAAGTCTGAAAGTGTAATATTGCATTTCTCAATATCATAAATAAATTCACGATTAACTGATGCAGCAAAGGCTTTGGTCTTTAATTTTTTATTTACTGAGCTTACTTTAGTTCCTGCTATTTTTTTATCAGGTTTAATTGCAACATAAGCAGAAATTATTCCTGTAACATTTTCGGCAGCCGAAAGAATAAAATCAAAATCGGTTTTTCTTTTTGCATTATTGTCGCTAACTCCTTCTGTATGAGATATTATAGCATCAAACATTTCAGGAATTTCGTATCCTTCTTCTTTTAGTATTTCAACAGTTTTATATCCATGTAAAGAATAATTTCCATTAATAATATCCATATCCAAATCGTGAAGCAAACCTGTAATTCCCCAAAAATCTTCATCTTTACCAAAATGCTTAGCTAGTTTTCTCATAATAGCTTCACTTTCAAGCGTATGGAGTTTTAAATATTCAGTTTTAAGATATTTGTCCCAAATTTTATAAGCTTCTTCTTTATTAATTTCTGTTTTCATCAATTAAAAAAAGTAATTAGTGTTTTAACTGTGTCATTTTTAAAATGACACAGTTAATTATCAGTAAATAAGTTATTTAACAGGCAAAAGTTCCATTTTATATTTAGATATTTTTTTAATTTTATCTAAATCAAAATAATCGCTGTGAAATTTATCGTTTATGTAGAGTTTTGTTTGATCGCAGTAATGGTCGCTTGCAGGAATTCCGCAAATTCCGGTAGGAATAATTGTTAAAGATTCGTTCCAATCGGCAGTTGAAAAAATATGTCTTTCAGAAGCGCCATGATTTACATTAAAAATATCAGTAAATTTATATGCATACGGTGCAACTGTATGATAAGTTCCGCCAACAGCGAAAGGGCCTTTGTTTAATCCGAAAAGTTTGTCTAAAATATTAACTTTGCCAAGCGGATGTTTAATTGTTAATGTGTGAATATATCCCCAATTCCATTTTAGAATTTTAGCACCAAGTTTTTCTTTTAACGAGTCTAAAGAATTTATAAAACTAATTTGTACAATATCGTCAAAAGTTTCAATTTTATCTTTAGTGTTGATATTATCGAACCATTTAGAATCTTTTTGTCGTAAAAGGTTGAATATCATGTTTCTAACAAGTATTTTGTCGCCAATAAAATCTTGATAAAGCTCATTTCCCATTTCATCAGAAACAATATTTTTTACAAAATTTATATAAAAATACTCGAAAATTGAAGCGGCTTTACTATCGGTTGTGTAAACTCCATCCCAATTGTTCAATTCTTTTAAAGCTTCTTTTTGATTTTCATCAAGATTTTCAATTTTATTAATTGGTTCGATAATTTTTGGAATTATATCTTCAACCATTTTTGATTTATGGTC
>JAFGWC010000059.1 GCA_016937695.1 Bacteroidales bacterium | reverse complement strand
AAAAGTATTTGATTCTGGCTTGGCAGTTTCAATTTTTAGAGATAATTCTACACGAACACGATTTTCTTATGCATCAGCAGCTAATTTGTTAGGTTTAGAAGTGCAGGATATGGACGAAACCAAATCGCAGATAGCTCATGGCGAAACAGTTAGAGAAACAGCAAATATGATTTCTTTTCTTACAGATTTTATTGGAATAAGAGATGATATGTTTCTGGGTGAAGGAAATAAATATATGCGTGAAGTTGCAAGTGCACTTGATGAAGGATTTGCAAACGGAGTATTGTTAAATCGTCCGGGAATTGTAAACTTACAATGCGATATTGACCATCCAACGCAATCGATGGCCGATTTATTACACTTGAAAAACCAATTTGGCTCTTTAGAAAACTTGAGAGGTAAAAAAATTGCAATGAGCTGGGCATATTCGCCAAGTTACGGAAAACCACTTTCGGTTCCACAAGGAATAATAGGTTTAATGTCTAGATTTGGAATGGATATTACATTGGCGCATCCCGAAGGCTATGATTTAATTCCTGAAATTGTAGAAGTTGCAAAAAACAACAGCAGAAATAGCAACGGAAGTTTTAGAATAACTAATTCTATGCAAGATGCTGTAAAAGAAGTAGATATAGTTTATCCAAAAAGTTGGGCGCCATACAAAATAATGGAACAAAGAACAGAATTGCTTAAGAAAAACGACAAAAAAGGTTTAGATTCACTTGAGCAATCTTGCTTAGCCGAAAATGCCAAATTTAAAGATTGGGAGTATAACGAAAAAATGATGAAACTTACAAAAAATAGCGATGCATTATACATGCATTGTTTGCCTGCAGATATTTCAAGTGTTTCATGTAAAGAAGGCGAAGTTGAAGCTAAAGTTTTTGAAAAATACAGAATTAGAACATATCAGGAAGCCGGATATAAACCGTATATTATTGCTGCAATGATGTTTACAAATAAATTTGAACATCCTGGAAAGGCTCTTAAAGAAATTATTGAAAGAGGAACAAAAAGATTTGGCATATAAATTTAATGCTGGTTAATTTATAATCGATTTAATTAATATTATATAAATGGAGTATTGGAAAATTTAGTTTAAAAATTCAAGCTTAAATTTTCTAATATTCCATTTGTGTTTTAATTTGAGATATGCCGATAATATGCGATTCTCAAATTATAAGGAAATAACTAACTATATTGGATTTGTACGTTTTAATTTATATTTTGTTAGAGTTCTTTTTTTTTTGTAAATTGTATGAAAATATCCATTTAAGTGTAAATTGTTTTTTAGAAGATATTAATGTTTCATTAATTTAATGAAACATTAATTAGAAAATCGCTGTTGAAAGATAAATATTTAAACAAACTGTAGTTTAAAAAAAATAATTGCAAATAACTAGCTATGAGAAAAATAATTGCACTCATTTTTATAAATTTTATTTCCATTAGTTTATTGTTAGGACAATCAATAAATTTATTAGAAAAAAAATTAAAAAATGAAAATTTAAACAATACACAAAAAATTGAAATACTTAATATATTAAGCAGAGAATTGTCTTATGTAGATACAAAAAGATCATTGGAATATGCAAAAAAAGCTTTAAACTTATCATATAAAGCAAATTATGAAATTGGAATAGCATATGCATATCGTAATTTGTCAAATATTTATACCAATAATGAAATTTATTTTCTTGGAATGGAATATATTCAAATTTCTCTTAATATTTTTCAAAACAAGAACGATTCTGTAGGTATTGCAAATTGTTATATTTCTCTTGGACATTTATATTGCAAGTTGCATAATATAAAAAAAGAAATAAACTATAATAAAAAGTCATTTGAAATATTTAGCCGTTTAAAAATGCCACAACGAATTGGAGTTACTTCTCATAATTTAGGCGAGAGCTATTTTCATAATGGTGAATTTGAAAATTGTAGAAGACTAATTTTGTATTCTATTAAAATAAATGATTCTATTGGGCAATTACCAGTTCTTTCTTCATGTTACAAAGTTTTAGGTTTACTTGAATTTTCGCAAAATAATTTTGATTTAGCAGAAAAACATTTTAAAAATGTTCTTAAAATATCTGAACAATTAGGTGAAAATTCACAAAAAATAGCTACAGTAGAAGCTTTAATAAATTTATCAAAAATTTACAAGATTAAGAAAAATGATGATTTGCAAATTTTATTTTTGAAAAAAGCAATCGAGTTTTGTAAAGATAATAAATTGGCATCATATTTACCTGAAACATATATTGATATGATAATTAGTTTTTCTGCAAAAAACGAGCAAAATATGGTTCAAAAATATATTGTTGAATATAAAATTGTTTCTGATTCAATAAATAATAAAAACCTTAAAGACAAAACCGATTTAGTAAATAGTTTAATTAAAGTACACGAGCTTGAAAAAGAAAATAATATTTTAGAGCAAAATAGAATTTTGCAGCAGGAAAGCATAAAGAAAAGAGAATTATTGCTTTCATTGTCAATAATTTTTTCATTTTTACTGATTTGGTTGTTAATAAAACTAGCTAAAAGGAACAAGAAAATACAAACAATAAATAGAATAATTGCAGATCAAAAAGCTCAACTTGAATTGCTTATTGCAACAAAAGATAAATTATTGTCAGTAATAGCACATGATTTACGAAGTCCTTTTAATATTATTCTTGGTATGTCTGAATTATTGTTAAAAAATATATACAAATATGAAATTGAAAAAACAATTCAACTTATAGAGTATGTTAATGATTCTGCAAAATCAACGCTTGATTTGCTAGAAAAACTTTTGGCATGGGTTAAAAATCAAACAGGTCAAATTAGTTTTAATCCGGAATATTTAAATTTAAAACAAATTTTTGAAGAGGTAATGACAACCCTAGAATTATCTGCAAAACTAAAAAAAATTCGATAAATTATTTTCAAATGCATGAAACTAAAATTTATGCCGATCGTAATATGATTATAACAGTATTAAGGAATTTAATCCAAAATGCAATAAAATATTCTAATCAAAATGGAAGAATTGATATTCAGCTTAATGAAAATCAAGATTATTTGGAAATAGGAATATCTGATACAGGTATCGGAATTAGTGAAGATATAAAAAATAAGTTATTCTCAATTGATAATAAGAAAATTGTTAGAGGTACTGCAAATGAAGAAGGATCTGGTTTAGGATTAGTTCTTTGTAAGGAATTTATTGAAAAACATGGTGGAAAAATTTGGGTGGAAAGTGAACTTGGAAAAGGGAGTTCTTTTAAATTTAATATCCCTAAAATGAAGATTAATATATAAATGCATTAATCTTTAATGATTAATCTAAATCAATGAGTTGTTTAATTGTAAATTTTCTAAAAATATAAGTAATGAAAAACGAAAAAAATCGCGTTGCATTAACATCATTAATAGCTGCCGTTTTTCTTACAACTTTTAAATTAATTGTTGGGATTATAACTGGAAGTTTAGGTATTTTATCTGAAGCATTGCATTCTGCTTTAGATCTTGTAGCTGCTGCAATTACATGGATTGCCGTAAGAATTTCTGATAAACCGGCAGATAAAGAACATCATTACGGACACGGAAAAGTTGAAAATTTATCTGCATTATTAGAAACTATTTTATTGCTGATTACATCTGTTTGGATTATTTACGAAGCAATAAAACGATTAGTATCAGGAAATACAAATATAGAAGTAAATATTTGGAGCTATATTGTAGTAATTACATCAATTGTAATTGATTTTTCTCGTTCCAGAGCATTAATGAAAGTTGCAAAAAAGCACAATAGTCAGGCTTTAGAAGCCGATGCAATACACTTTTCAACTGATATTTGGAGTTCGGCGGTTGTTTTGTTGGGCTTAATTTGTGCAAATTTCGGTATTTTTATTGCTGATAGTATTGCTGCTCTTGCAGTTGCAATTATAGTAATTTACGTTTCGTACAAATTAGGAAAACGCTCAATTAATGTACTTTTAGATAGAGTTCCTGATGATATTTATGATAAAATTAAAGAAATAGTTGATAATATTAAAGAAGTTGAATATTATCATGATTTAAAAGTAAGAGCTGCCGGCGCCGATATTTTTGTTGAACTTAATATTCATGTTCAGTCAAAATTGGATATTAAACAATCGCATGATATTTCCACTTTGGTTGAACAAAAAGTTAAATCACAAATTTCCAGATCTCATGTTCATGTTCATATAGAACCGGATACTCACAAATAAAGTTTTGATAATAATGGTTGAAATTTATTGAGTTATATAATAAAGGGGTAGGTTCTTAAATCTTTAAAATAAGAATAGATTGATTAAAAAGTTTGGTTGTTCCCCATATTTCAAGGTTTTTATTACTGTTTTCTTTATTGTCAACAGAACTAAATAATTCAATATTATTTCCTAATTTCAGATAAATATTATTTTGTTTTACAAAAACAGATATTGAAATCCAATTATTTATTTTTTTATCATCAAATTTATAGCTCAGTTTTGTGATTAATCGGCCTTTTCTTTTAACAAATTTTAATGGTTTGTATTTAATACATGAAGCAATTTTTCATTTAATGCAAATAAAACTCTTATATTATTTATTTCGATTATTGGTTTTGAAATGGTGTTGGTATTTGTAACTGACAATAAATCAATAATTTCGGGAAGTATTTCATTTAGTTTTCTATTATTTTCATCAGCAATTATTTGCATTTGATTAATGATATTGTAGAAATGTCTTTTCAAATAAGGCGATTTATTGCAAACAATATATAAAATTTGTTGCTATTTTTTTAAAGAATTGTAATTTGTATAAGTGTTCAACTCTATCTTGTAAAACAGTTTCGCCATAATCAAATTCATAATTTCTAGTGCTGAAATATCAAAACCACCTTTTGTTCATCAAATCAATCATCGGATATCCTTTTTCGGGATAATAATCAACAATAGGATTGCCTGAAAACATATCGCCGCTGCATGCAACAATAACATTTGTCGATTTTCTTTCTTCATCAACAATATATTTTACTTTGGCAAAATTATCTATTTGTGCGTGCTGGTCGTTTATGAAAAAAATTGTTAGATTTTTTGTAATTGTATCATCGTCGATAATTATTTCATCATCAACAGTATTATTTACCGAATCTTTTTTAGAACACGCTGTAAATGAAAGTATTGCCACAAGAATTATGTAAATGTGTTTCATCTTACTGATTATTGATTTTGTTCAATAAAGTTACTCCATTTTTAGTTACATGTATATTTGTTTAATTCATTATTTTATGATTTTTTGCTCAACTCGAATTAAATTTTCAATATTATATCCTCTTTCAATAATTTTTTTGATTAATTTCTGATATAAAATTTCATCCATTTGCGAATTTCTGCTTAAAATCCATAAATATTTAGGCGAGCTGCTTCCAATTATTGCCCATTTATAATTTTCATCTAATTCTAAAACAAAATAATCGGCATAAAAAATCCAAAAAAATGAAACTTTTAGTTTTCCCGGGAAATCGGCATTTGGCACTTTAGCTTTTCCAACAGCTTTTTTTAATTCGCCATTTAATGTGTTTTTATAGCCTTGATTTAAAACTTTAATAATTCCATCTTTTTTTAACGAGTATGTAGCAGTTACACCAACAAGATTTTTTTCAAAAGAATGAGGAAATCTGGCTATTTCGTACCAAGTTCCTAAAAATTTATTTATTTCGAGTTTTTTTACCGTTTCTATATTTATCATAGTTTTTTGGTTTGAGCAACTAATTATTGGTAAAATAATCAAAATTATAATTGTAATTTTTTTCATTATTTTGATTTTAAAATTTAACCATTATTCCAATTGTTGGCAAAACAGTTCCTGATTTATTTTCAACAGCTTTTAGCACATATTCTGTATTGTTATTTGTGGTTTGATAAGTTCCATCAGCATTTTTTTCTCTAACAATGTAATCTTGTCCGGTATTTTTAAAATTGTATGCATTTTGAATATCAATATAAAGCATTAACGACCATTTATTGAAAAAATAATTCTTGTCAATTCTTATATCTAATTGATGAAAAGCGTTGAACCTTAGCGAGTTAAGATTATTGTAGTCTAAATATGCTTGTCCTTTTGCGTTCCATGCCTGAATATTTGCTGAAGTTTCTAAATCGTATGGTGTATAAGGCAATCCGCCAACAAAACGCCATTTAAAACCAACTCGCCAATTATTTTTAAATTCTTGCGAACCTGTAATTGTTAAAAGATGTTTGCTGTCCCAAGCCGAAGAAATTAATTTATTGTTAATATCAGTAAATTGGCTTCTAACATAAGTATATGAAGCTAAAAGTGTAAATTTATTGTAATTTATTCTGTTCAAAAATTCAAAACCAACTGCTTTGCCTGTTCCATAAAAATCAACTTCAGTTGCGCCGGCTACACTGCTGTAATCAGCGCCTTGATTAGCTAAACTTGCGCCTGTTGTTAAATCAATCGGATATTGAAAATAATCTTTATAAAATCCTTCTAATGAGAGTATTATGGATTTTGATAATCTATGTTCTAAGCTTAAATTATAATGATTTGCACCAATATATTTTGCATTTTCCTGATTTATTAATATTTCTGAATTGTCTCTAAATCCAAGAGTTGTATAAGCCGCTTGTTGAAAAAATCTGCCAATTCCGGCATTTAATAAAGTATTTTTAGCTAGTGAGTATGAAAGCGAAAATCTTGGCGATAATTGATTAACAGGATTATTCATATTATCATTATAGTTATTTGCATCTGTTCTAATTCCAAAAGACATTAACAAATTTTCGTTAAATACTGTTTTTGATGCTTGTGCAGATAATCCGTATTTGAAAATATCTAAATTAGTTTTGTAATTTAAATTGATAATAGCTTCATTATAAAATACTTGCTGACTTGTTGAATTATAATATTTTGCATATTCCAAATTTAATCCAAAATTATATTTGACGCCATTTTTTAGAGTTGTATATTCATATCTCAGCTTATTTTCTGCTTCGGTAGATAAATAATCGAAACTTTTATCAAGATTTTCATTATTATCGGGATATTTATAAAATTGATTATTTAGCATGTTTCTGCTTAAAACAAAAGTATGAAAACCATTTTCTGTAAAGTGCTTATAAACAGTTCCAAAGGTATAACTCCATTGATTATTTACAGGAATTTGGCTTAAAATATATTCTTGCGAAGCATCAGGGTTTTTAATATTATCGTTTAATTTTAGAAAATCTAAAGAGCCAATACTTATAACTGTTATTTGATTTTTATTGTCGATATTATATTTCAATTTTAGTTGATAATCGTTAAAAGTTGGCAAAAAAGGAAGTTCAAGAGCTTCAAATAAAAATTGCAGATATGATTTTCTTACCGAAAAAATATAACTTATTTTTTCGCCAATTGGTCCGTCAATTGTAAATGCTGTTTCGCTTGCGCCAAGTGTTGCCTGATAGCTTGTTTTATCTTTATTGCCTTCTTTTTGTCTAAAATCTAAAATTCCGCTAAGCGCATTATATTTATTTGCAGGAAAAGAACCAGAATAAAAATCAACATTTTGAATAAAATCTGCATTAATAATTCCAACCGGTCCGCCTGATGCACCTTGTGTGGAAAAGTGATTTAATACAGGAATTTCAACTCCATCTAAGAAAAAACGATTTTCGCTTGGTCCGCCGCCTCTAATAATTACATCATTTCTGAATGCCGGAGTTGAGCCAACTCCCGGAAAAGATTGAATAACTCTTGAAATATCTCTGTTACTTCCGGGATTTCCTTCAATTTCCTTAATACCAATGCTTTGCATTGCAATTGGCGATTCTTGTTTTTTTTCAAAAGGATCGGCTTTTACAACAACTTCTGAAATAATTTCATCTGTTGGTTCCAGATTTATTTCTATAAACGGAATTTTATCATTGCTTAATAAAATATCGGAACTTATTTTAGTTTTATATCCAATAAACGAAATTTGAAGTTTTACATATCCGGGATTTAATCCTGTAATAATAAAATTTCCGTCAAAATCGCTTGTTGAACCAATTTGAGTTCCGACAACTATAACATTTGCAAACGGAACAGGTTGATTATTACTTACATCTGTAATTTTTCCTTTTAAAATTGCATTTTGAGCAACTAAATTGTATGATAATAAAATACTTATTATTGTTAAAATATATTTGTTCATAATTTTTTTTTCTGATGTTATTTAATTTCGATTTTAATTGAATTAAAAATTTCTTTTGCTGAACATAATGTGCTTAAATTTGTATATAAATTTCCGTTTTCGCCTGTTGGATTTCCGTGTCCGATAGGATTTAGAAGATAAACAGAATCTTTTTCGTTTATTGTAACTGCATAAATAACAGATGGTTGCGCAGAATGTTTGTACGCATTATTATTTGGAAATTTAGAATTATTCCAGAATTTATTCCAATCCCAAGTTTGATTTACTTCCAACAAAATTCTGTATTTTTTTATTTTTGAAATATTTAAAGTTTCAAAAACAAAATTATTTTTAGGTGTTGCACCTGAATATGCATCAACAAAAGGATTTTCTTTTGTTGGAACAAAAGTTTTGTTATTTATAAGTCCTTTTTTATATGTCCAATAAGGCAAAGCTGCCGGCTGATATGATTCGCCTTTTTTGTTTAACCAAATAGAATCGCTTTGCATTTGAAATTCAAAAATTCCACTTGCGTAAGATTTTGTTATAAAATATGTTTTTTGATAATTTCCTTCTAAATCTTCTTGCCAAATAACAAAACTTGGATGATTATAAGCTTTTCCTTTTACCAAATTTATTGTTAATTTACTGTTCGACTTTAGTTTTATATAATCTTTATATACAATTACTTCGCTATTATTTACTGAAGTTTTGCAAAATGTTAATGCAAATGCATTTATAATTAAAATAATAAATATTACATTTTTTTTCATTATATTACAATTTTGTATTTATTTTGCAAATATAAAACAAAAACAATTTATATCGTACAAAAAAATTATAAAAAATACAAAATAATACGATGTCGGATAATATTGCAATGATAAAAGAGCTTTTAGATTATGTTGAAAGCTATGAAAAAGAAGTTGGAAACTTTAATATTAAAGAGTTTTCGATATATTTAAAAGATAAGTTAATAAAAGAAAATAAGGAAGAAGGAAAAAATACATTCGATAGAAATAATTATGAAAATTACAAAACATATCAAGAAATTGAATTTTCTACATTGCTAACCGGTTTATACAGATTTGCAAAGCATTATATAAAAAAAGCATTAATAAATACTTCATTTAAAGCTATTGACGAATTTGGATTTTTGGCAACTCTTTTAAAAGAAAAAAGTTTGCTTAAGAACGAGCTGATTAACAAACACTTACTTGAAATATCAAGCGGAAGCGAAATATTAAAACGATTAATAAAAAGCGAATTAATTTATGAATATCCTGACCAAAACGATAAAAGAGCAAAAAGAGTTTCGTTAACAGAAAAAGGAACAAAAGAAATATTTACGGCATTTGATGAAATGCATAAAGTATCGGAAATTATTATCGGAAATTTAAATAATTCTGAAATAAATGAAGCTCTTTCGGTTTTTAATAAACTAACTTATTTTCATAATCATATACACGAAAAAGACAGAAATAGCTCAATTGACGATTTGTATGTTAAATACATTAAAAATCTGAATTAAAAAAAACAAATAAATGGATAAAAATATTTTAATTGCAGGCGGAACAGGCTTAGTAGGAACTGAGCTTTCGAAATTATTAACACAAAAAGGCTATAATGTTGCTGTTTTATCACGAAATAAAAATTTTAAAGTTTACAAATCATTTTATTGGAATTACGAACAAGGCATTTTAGATGTTGAAGCAATTGAATTTGCTGATGTTATAATAAATTTGACAGGCGAAAATATTTCTAATAAAAGGTGGACAAAAAAACAAAAAGAAATAATAATTGACAGCAGAATTAAAACAACAAATTTAATTTTTGAAAAAACAAAATCAGCAAAAAACAAACCAATAACATATATATCAGCCTCAGCAATAGGATATTACGGAACATTTACTTCTGAAAAAATATTTACAGAAGAAGATAAAGCCGGAAATGACTTTTTGGCAAAAACAGGAATTAGTTGGGAAAAAAGTGCGGATCAATTTAATTTACTAAATATCAGAACTTTAAAGCTTAGAATTGGCGTAGTTTTTTCTAAAAACGGAGGAGCTTTGCCAAAAATAATTAAACCTGTAAAATTTGGAATCGGCTCAGCAATTGGAAAAGGCAAGCAATATATTCCGTGGATAGAAATTAGTGATTTGGCCAGAATATTTTTATTTATAATTGAAAATAAAAATACAAATTCTGTTTATAATGCTGTATCGCCAAATTTTATAAGCAATTATGAATTAACTAAAAGCTTAGCTAAAATTCTGAAAAAACCGTTTTTCTTTCCAAATATTCCTGCATTTATAATGAAACTGATTTTTGGCGAAATGTCATCAATTTTAATTAAAGGAAGTAGAGTTTCATCAGACAAAATACAAAAAGAAGGTTTTGAATTTAAATTTAAAAATATTGAAGATATATTTACAGATTTAATGTAAAGTTTATTTAAAGAATATTTCTTTTAATAAGTTCTTTTTCTAAATTGTTGTTGTTGAGATGAATAGAATGAAAACCTATTTCTTTAGCAGTAATAATATTGTCAAAATTATCATCAATAAAAACTGACTCTTCAGCTTTTAATTTATATCGATTTAAAATCAAATAAAAAATTTCTTTATCCGGTTTTATCATTTTTTCTTGCCCAGAAACAACAATTGCTTCAAATTCATTAAAAAACGAAAATTTTTTAAGTGCAACAGGAAAAGTTTCTGCCGACCAATTTGTTAATCCAAAAAGTCGGTATTTACCTTTTAAAAGTTTTAAAATTCTTGCATTTTCAACAATTTCGCCATTTAACATGCTTTCCCAATTATTAAAATATAATTTTATATTTGTCTCATAATCAGGAAATTGCTTAACTAATATCTCAATTCCTTCGGCAAAAGAACGTCCTTTATCTTGATGCTGGTTCCATTCGTCGTTACAGATATTTTTAAGAAAAAACTCCATTTCCAATTCATTATCAAAAATATTTTTATAAAAATGCCTTGGATTCCAATCAACAAGAACTCCTCCAAAATCGAAAATTATATTTTTTATTTGCATCACTTTTTTTTAATGAAAAAATAAATATCCAATTAAAATTGCAGCAATTATTCCAACAAAATCAGCAATTAAACCTGCCGTTACAGCGTATCTGGTGTTTTTAATACCAACAGAACCAAAATAAACAGCAATTATATAAAAAGTAGTATCAGTTGCGCCTTGAACAGTAGAAGCAATTCTGCCAACAAAAGAATCAACACCATAATTATTCATCGCATCAACCATCATTCCTCTTGCGCCGCTTCCGCTAAGTGGTTTCATTAGTGCTGTTGGTAAAGCCGGAATAAAATCTGTATTTATACCTATGCTTGATAATGACCATGAGATTCCGGAAATTAACATATCCATAGCTCCAGAGCTTCTAAAAACACCAATTGCAACAAGAATAGCAATTAAAAAAGGAATAATTTTAACAGCTATTTTAAATCCGTTTTTTGCGCCTTCGATAAATGCTTCGTAAATATTTACTTTTTTGCGTAAAGCAAGTAAAATGAAAAGAATAATTATCGAAAATAAAATTATATTGCTTGCCTGAGTCGAAATTAGTGTAATTTGCTCTTTTTCAAGCGTTGAGAAATAATAAATTATACCAATAATAATTGCTGTTAATCCGCCAATATACGACAAAACCACTTTGTTTAACAGATTTATTTTTTGAAAAAGAGCAACGCTTATTAATCCTGCCAAAGTAGAAAAAAAAGTTGCCAGAAGAATTGGAATAAAAATATCGGAAGGATCAGCAGCGCCAAGCTGTGCGCGGTAAACCATTATGCTAATTGGTATTAATGTTAAACCTGATGTGTTTAAAACCAGAAACATTATTTGTGCATTTGAAGCAGTATCTTTTTTATGATTTGTCTTTTGCATTTCTTCCATAGCCTTTAATCCCATTGGTGTTGCGGCATTATCCAGGCCAAGCATATTTGCCGAAATATTTAGCATAATAGAACCAATTGCCGGATGATTTTCTGGTAATTCTGGAAATAATTTATGAAAAAACGGACCAATTAATTTTGAAAAAACTCTTACAATTCCACCTTTTTCACCAATTTTCATTAAACCAAGCCAAAGAGTTAAAACGCCTGTTAAGCCTAATGAAATTTCAAAACCGGTTTTTGCCATGTCAAAAGTGCTCGAAACCATATTTGGGAATACTTCTAAATCGCCAAAAAATATTAGTTTTATTATTGCCGTAGCAAATGAAATTAAGAAAAAACCTATCCAAATATAATTTAAAGCCATGTTTAAATAATTAAAAATTTTAAATTATGAATTGAAAATTGCAAAAGCAAATTAAATCGCTGTTTATCAACGAATTAAATATCGACTAGTTTGATATTTAGGATTTGAAATTTGTGTATTTTCAAGCACTAATTAACAATAAATTGAATGCTAATGTAGTGTTAAATTATTTTTTCAGCAATAAAAAAAGACCTTCTCACAAGAAAAGGTCTTTAAATTTGAGCTTTGCAATGCAAAGACTGAGATATATTGGGTTTATTGATTACATCATTCCGCCCATTCCACCCATTCCGCCCATACCAGGATTTCCCATTGGCATAGAAGGATTTTCATCTTTTTCATCAGCAATAATACATTCGGTAGTTAATAACATACCTGCAATAGAAGCTGCATTTTCTAAAGCAATTCTAACAACTTTAGTTGGATCTATAACTCCAGCTTCAAATAAGTTTTGGTAAACTTCAGTTCTGGCATTATAACCAAAATCACCTTTCCCTTCTTTAACTTTTTGAGTAACTACAGAACCTTCATTTCCTGTATTAATAACAATTTGACGTAAAGGCTCTTCAATAGCACGTCTAATAATTGAAATGCCGATATTTTCATCTTCGTTTTCGCCTTCAAAATTTGCTAATGCTTCAATAGCTCTTATATATGCAACGCCGCCACCAGGAACAATTCCTTCTTCAACAGCAGCTCTTGTAGCGCTAAGAGCATCATCAACTCTGTCTTTTTTCTCTTTCATTTCAATTTCTGAAGCAGCACCAATGTACAACACAGCAACACCACCAGCAAGTTTAGCTAGTCTTTCTTGAAGTTTTTCTTTATCGTAATCAGAAGTTGTAATTTCAATTTGAGCTTTTATTTGTTTAACTCTTGCTTCGATATTTGTTTTTTCACCTGCACCGTTTACAATAGTTGTATTATCTTTATCCATAGAAATTTTTTCAGCTCTACCAAGCATATCAACAGTTGCTGCTTCTAAAGTTAGTCCTTTTTCTTCTGAAATAACTGTTCCGCCTGTTAAAATAGCAAGGTCTTCTAACATTTCTTTTCTTCTGTCGCCAAAACCAGGAGCTTTAACAGCTGCAATTTTTAAAGAACCTCTAAGTCTGTTAACAACTAAAGTTGCAAGAGCCTCACCATCAACGTCTTCAGCAATTATTACAAGAGGTTTTCCTGATTGAGCAACAGGCTCTAATACAGGTAGAAGATCTTTCATTGTTGAAATTTTCTTGTCGTATAAAAGAATATATGGATCTTCAAGAACCGCTTCCATTTTTTCAGTATTAGTTACAAAATAAGGAGAAATATATCCTCTGTCAAATTGCATACCTTCAACAATTTCTACTGTTGTTTCTGTACCTTTAGCTTCTTCAACTGTAATAACACCGTCTTTATGAACAATAGCCATTGCTTCGGCAATTAATTTGCCAATTGCAGAATCGTTATTAGCTGAAATTTTAGCAACTTGTTCAATTCTTGAGTTGTCTTCGCCAATTTCTCTTGTTTGAGCTTTTAGGTTTTCAATTACTTTAGCCACAGCTTTGTCGATACCTCTTTTTAAATCCATTGGATTTGCACCGGCAGTAACATTTTTTAAACCAACACTAATAATTGATTGAGCTAAAACAGTAGCAGTTGTAGTTCCATCACCAGCATCATCAGCAGTTTTAGAAGCAACTTCTTTAACCATTTGAGCACCCATGTTTTCAAATGGATCTGATAATTCTATTTCTTTTGCAACAGAAACACCGTCTTTTGTAATTTGTGGTGAGCCGTATTTTCTGTCAATAACTACATTTCGTCCTTTTGGACCAAGTGTTACTTTTACTGCGTCAGCTAATTGGTCTACGCCTTTTTTTAAAAGGTCGCGAGCCTCTATGTTAAATTTAATTACTTTTGCCATTTTTATTTGTATTTATATTTTTTTGAACTTGTGATTTAATTATAGAATTGCTAAAATCTCATTTTGAGATAATATTATATAATCTTTACTTTTGTATTGAATTTCAGTGCCGGCATATTTACCGTATAAAACAGTATCGCCAACTTTTACTTCCATTGGTTCATCTTTAGTTCCGGCTCCAATAGCAACAACTTTTCCATTTTGAGGCTTTTCTTTAGCAGAGTCGGGAATAATTATACCGCCTGTCGTTTTTTCTTCAGCAACTAATGGTTCAATAAGAACCCTTGTTCCCATAGGTTTAATATTTATACTTCCCATATTATTATTAATTTATTATTTTATTTGAGTTTTTTACGAATGATGTATTCTCACAATTTATGCCAAATCATTTTTTTATCAATAATTGAACTTTAAAGTGTCATTTTTGCATATAAAAAAAACAAATGATTGCGTAAATATCTTTATGTGAGTGCTTTAATGCTGGCAGCTTTTGAGGTTAATAATTTGTAATTATTAAAATATCCTGTCAAATTGGCTATTTATGGAGTCTTTTTTTACTGTTAAACAAAAAAGGCTATACCTTTAAAAAAGTACAGCCTTTTTTTATATTACACTTATTAAAAGCTTAGTTATTTTCTTTCTTATCATTTGTTGATTTACCAGGTACTGTAGGAACAATAGGTATTTCAGCAGCATTATTAACTTGTTCTATTATAACAGATTCTTTAGCAGCATCTTTATTGTGAGGTATTGCCATGCTACCTATAATACTTAAAGAAAGTATAGCAATAGCTAATGCCCAAGTCGCTTTTTCGAGAAAATCAGTAGTTTTTCTAACGCCCATAATTTGGTTAGAAGAAGAAAAATTAGAAACTAAACCTCCACCTTTTGAGTTTTGTACCAAAACAATAAGTATTAAAAAAATACTTGCAATTATTGTTAATACTGAAATTAATGTATACATATTTTTTATATTATTAATTAAATAAGACTTTCAACTTTTTTAATTTGGATTGCAAAGTAAGTCTTTTTTTCTGGAAATTTCAAAATTAATTTATTATAAGCTGCAATTGCTTTTGTATAATGTTTTTGTTGAACATATAAATCGGCAATTGATTCCGTAATTATTTCATCGTTTTCTATAGTGCTGGAAATAGAAACATCGCCTTTTAATTTTGATTCTTTGGCCGATAATCGTTCAAGGTTTTCTGCTTTATTAATAAATTTATCAATTAACAGGTTGTCTTTTTTGAATCTGTTTTCATTTTCAGTTGTTTCTGATTGATTGGTAATGATGTTGTTTGCATTTTTTATTTTTGCAATGCTGTTTTTTTTCTTTTCATCTAATTCAAATTCTTTATCTTGTTCTTCAATATTATTTTTTTCTTCTGTTTTATTTTTTTCTTCAATAGCTTGAGCTTTTTCTTCAATTATTTCTTCTTTGTATTCAACTGTTTTTTCGAGTTTTTTTTGTTCTTCCTCTTCTTTCATTCTTTGCTTTTTTAAGGCAATTTTTCTTAATAAAGCATCAGCAGCACTTTCATTTTTTGTTTCGGATATTAATGAAATTTTTTCAACTGGTTTTTCCTGAGTTAGTATTTTTTCTTCAACTTTTTTTTCTACAATAAGTGGTGCATTTTCTTTTTCTATTTCGGATGTTTTTTCCTCTTTATGTTCATCTACATAATTTACAATAGCACTTTCTTTTTTATCATCATCTTTTATTGTACTTAAAGCTTTCTTTTTAAGATGTTGATTAAAAAGGTCTTTTGCTGTTAATGTTGTTTCTTTTATTGTTTCCTCTTTATCTGGTTTTTCAGATAAAGTTGGTTTTTGTTTTTCTTCAATTATTTCTTTTTTCTCAATTTTGCTTTCAACTTTTGTTGTGATTTCAATATTTTGATTAAATGGATCAATTGCTTCAGTAGTTTCTTCAAATATATCCTTATCTGATTTTTTGTCTACATTGTCTGTTGTTGTTTTTTCTTTGTCTGCAATATTATATAAACGCCTTTTAGGAGTTTCTCTTTTATTTATATCTATAATGTCAGTATTTTCCTCTGGCGAATCAATATTCATTTCTTTTTTTATTGCTCTTATTTTAGAGAAAATATTGCTCATTGCGTCTGATTGAGGACTTACTTTTATCGCATTATCATTTTTATTTATAGTTAATTCTTCTTTGTCAACTTCTTGGTTTTTAGTTGTTTGGGCTTCGATTTTCTTTTCTGTTTGTTTTTCAATAACTAAATTAGGTGATTCAATTTTCTTTTCAATTTCTGGTTGATTGGCAATAGCTTTTTCAATTGTATTATTTTCTACTGTTTCTTTTTTTATTTGAATTTTATCTTCTTTTAAAGGGATTGTTTTTTTTGTTTCGTTTTCTTTTAATCTTTCTTTTCTCCTTAAATTATCTTCAAATAAAGATTTTGCGGTAGTTTTTCCATCATTATTTGCCGATTGCTCAGTTTTTTCTTTTATAATTGGTTCTATTTTATCTTTTGTTATTTCTGCTTTTTTTATTGTTTTAGAACTAGTGAAAAAATCATTTATAATTTTTTTGTGCCTTACTTCAGGATTAACTAGTCTGCTTTTTCCTGTTTTTGCTATAGATATTTTTATTTCAGGTTCTTCAATTGTTTTTTTCTCTTCACTTTTTTCTAAAGTAGAATTTAATTCAACATCTCTTTTCTTATTTAGATTTTTTTCTTTTAAATCTTTAATTTTTTCTTCGGCAGTTTTTTCTTTTATCTCAATTTTAGTATCATCTTTTATTTCAATTTTGCTTTCTTTTTCTATAATAGTTTCTTTTGTGATATCAGTTTTTACTTCTATTTCAGAAGTTTTAGGTGCTGATTCATTTATAAATTGAAATAATCTTGATTTATTTGATAAGTAAGTACCAGAAATTTTTAGTTGATTGTTATATTTTTCTGATTTATTTATATATAATGATTTTAGAAGCAACATATGAGCTGCTTGAAAATAAGGCGATTCTTCAAGAATGCTTAATATCTTTTCAATACTATCTTTTGTTAAAACTTCTTTATTATTTTGAAAAGAAAATAATTGATTAATATCCATTTCTAATTAATTTACCAGTTTACTACAGCTTTATTGAAAATATCTTCAATAATTAATTCTAAAATTTCCGGAACAATTTCCGGTTCAATATCAGTTAGGTTTCTAGAACTTTCAAAATCAGAATATCTTGAAAATGATTGATTGAAATTTGCATTTTCATCGTATACGTTTATAAATTCCACTTTTACGGTAATTGTTAGTCTGTTATATGCTGCCGTTTCATTAGCAACAAGCGAAACAGGAGTTACTTTATAATCTGTAATTTCACCTTTAAAACTTAAATCTCCGTATGTTTCAGTTAAGTTTAAAGAAGTTTGTGAAATTAGTTTATCTTGCAGCATTTCTGTAATTTGCTGGCTAAGAGTTGGATTAAATACTCTGGCATTATTAGGAAAATAATCTACAGAAACTGTTTTTGCTTCAGGAGGTATTGAGGCTCCTGAAAAAGAATATATTCCACAGCCAGTAAATAAACCAGCAAATAAAATTAGTATGTTAATTTTAAATAAATACAACATTTTTATAATTACAGATTTATAATTTAAAATATTAACAGCTAAATTACAGTCTTTTTTATTAAAATTATTCAATCCCATATTCTTTTATCTTTCTATACAAAGTTCGTTCCGAAATTCCTAAATCATTGGCTGCCATTTTTCTTTTTCCTTTGTGCTTTTCGAGTGCTTTTTTTATTAATTCTATTTCTTTAACTTCTATAGACAGTGATTCTTCAACAAGCTCTTCTGTGTCTTGTATATTTATGCTTTCTTCATGTTTAATATTGTATTGTTTTGTTGCTTGTGATTTTTCAATAAATTCATCACTAGCATAAAATGAATTAATATAATCGGAATTGTCTGAAAAACTATGAGTAGTTTCTTCTTTATTTAAAAGTTTTTGGATTACTTTTTTCATATCATTCATATCCTTTTTCATGTCGAAAAGTATTTTATATAAAATTTCTCTTTCTGATGAAAAGGTTTCATTATCAATACCTTTGTATATTGCAGGTAATTGTTGATTATCATAGGATGGCATATATAATTTCATTTCTTCGGCAGTAATAATTCTGCTCTGTCCTATAATTGAAATTTGTTCAGTAATATTTTTTAATTGCCGTATATTGCCCGGCCATCTGTAATTCAATAATAAATTTTGTGCTTCGTCATCAAGTTTTATAGGAGGCATTTGATATTTTTCGCTAAAATCCTGTGCGAATTTTTTAAATAAAAGTATAATATCTTCTTTTCTATCATGTAATGCAGGGATTTCAATTGGAACAGTATTTAACCTATAATATAAATCTTCTCTAAATCTGCCATCTCGAACAGCTTTTAGAACATTAATGTTTGTAGCAGCAATAACTCTTACGTCTGTTTTTATAACTTTAGAAGAGCCAACTTTCATAAATTCACCACTTTCCAAAACTCTTAATAATCTAACTTGAGAAGAGAGTGGAAGTTCTGAAACTTCATCAAGAAATATTGTTCCTTTGTCTGATGATTCAAAATATCCTTTTCTTGTATCAACAGCTCCGGTAAAAGCTCCTTTTTCATGGCCAAATAATTCAGAGTCGATTGTTCCTTCAGGAATTGCGCCGCAGTTTACAGCTATATAAGAATTATGTTTTCTTGGGCTTAAATGATGTATTATTTGTGGAAAAGTTTCTTTTCCTGTTCCGCTTTCTCCGGTTATCAAAACCGATAAGTCAGTTGGTGCAACTTGAATTGCTATATCAATAGCTCTGTTTAATCTGCCAGAGTTTCCAATAACTCCAAATCGTTGCTTTATACTTTGAATACTCATTGTTTTTTGTTTTGCTTAATTGATGAAAATTATTTTCTAAAAACAAATAACATTTCACAAATTTATACTAACTGTGAATAAAATCTTTATACATCTATACTTTAAATAGTTTAGATGATACAAGTTTTTTCTAAATAGTTATTTTATATATTTGCAGCGCTTTTTCAAAAAAAAGAATGATTATTGCTATTATATAAAATATATGACAAAATTACAATTTTATAATGATAATATTAGAAAAAAAATATTTCAATTGCAATTTTAATTAAATTTAGCATAATAAAATAAAGATAACTTATTAATAATTAATAATATAATGAAAGTTTTAGGAATTATCCCTGCAAGATGGGCATCAACTAGATTTCCTGGGAAACCATTGATTAAGATTGGTGAAAAAACAATGATACAAAGAGTTTACGAACAAACAGCAAAAGTTTTAGATAATGTTGTTGTTGCAACTGATGATCAAAGAATTATTGATGAAGTTAAACGATTTAACGGTCAAGTTGTCATAACTTCCGATAAACATCAAAGCGGAACTGATAGATGTGCTGAGGCGCTTGAGATTTATCAGAAAAATGTTAATGAAACTTTTGATATAGTTGTTAATATACAGGGTGATGAGCCTTTTATTCAACCGGAACAGATACAGCAAGTTGTTGATTGTTTTGATGAGAATACTCAAATAGCAACTTTAATAAAAAAAATTACTGATGAAGAATCTCTTTTTAATGTAAATAATCCTAAAGTAGTTTTAAATAATAGGAGTGAAGCCTTGTATTTTAGCAGAGCTACTATTCCATATGTTATGAAAGAGAAAAAGGAAGATTGGTTGAAAAAATATACTTATTATGAGCATCTTGGTTTATATGGATATAAGTCTAGTATTTTAAGGGAATTGACAAACTTAAAACAAGCACCTCTTGAATTATCAGAATCTTTAGAACAAAACAGATGGTTAGAAAATGGATACAAAATAAAAGTTGCAGAAACAGAATTTGAAAATATATCAATTGATACTCAAGAAGATCTTGAAAATATTATTAAAAAAGGGCTTGTTTAAATAAGAATATAATTTATTTATGTATTTTAATATTGTATTAATGTAAAAAAAACTTTATTAGAAAGTATTTGTGTTAAATTTGCTATATAAGTTTAAAAAAACATAAAAATAAAATATTGAAAAACAGTACTTTAACACATTTTTTTATTTTTTTTATAAATATCTGAAACTTTTTTTAATTGTTTACGTATAATAGGATAAATGAAGTTTCAAAATATAATAGTTTATGAATAGTAAAACAACAATTATATTAATATTCATTTTAGGATTTATTAGCTATTCTGGATTTGGACAAAATTTAGGAAATATAGAAACGCATGAAGCATTAATTTATCCAAATCCACTTGTGGGTGAGCGATTTATGGTTAAATCTAATTCATTGGTTTCAAAAGTAGAGGTTGTAAATGTGATAGGAAAGTTAATAAATAGAACAGTAGGTGACAATAAAAATCAGGATTTGATTGTGGATATTGGAAATTGTGAGAAAGGATTGTATTTGGTTAAAGTTACCTTTAATGATGAAAAATCGATAATAAAAAAATTATTAGTAAAATAGGTTTAGTGTTTGTTTTTAGTTTTATGGTTTAATTTGGTGTGAAGAGAAGACTTTGGTCTTCTCTTCTTTTTTTTATATTTTTATTTTGAAAGAAAAATTATAAAACTAAAACCGGAATTTCAATTAAAAATATTGTTCCTTCGTTAATTTTACTTTCAACAGAAATATTTCCCTTCAAAATATCAACATATCCTTTTACTATTGCAAGTCCAGTACCAATTTCATGATAAATTTTTGTTTTATCTTCATGTATTTCGTTTAATCTGATAAAAAGTTTATTTAATTTTTCTGTTTCAAAACCTGAGCCTGTATCTTTAATAAAAATTTCTAAATTAATGAAATTTTGAAAGCTTTTGTTTAAATCAATTTTATTAAATCCAAGTTCAATAGTTCCACTTTTTGTGTATTTTATAGAATTGCCAATTAGTTTATGCAATATTGTCCATAATTTGTTGTAATCTGCTTTAATTTTTATGTTTTCAGGAATTCGCTTAATGATTTTTAATTTCTTATCCCAAAACTTTAACTTTTCATTAAATTCTTCAATTAGAGGATCAAAAATTGAATTCATATCAAAACTTTCTTCTCTTAATTTTACAATTCCGGTTTGAATGCGCGAAATAGTAACAATATCATCAATTTGTTCTAATAATTTATCAACATTATGGATAATAATATTTAGATATTCATTTCTTTTTATTTCGGTTAAGTTTTTGTCTAGCAATAAGTTAGAGAATCCTGTGATATTGTTTATTGGGTCTTTAATTTCATTAGTCATATTATTCAAGAAAGAGCTTTTTAACTTTTCGGCAATAATTGCTCTTTTTTTTGCTTTCTTTAAATCATAAGTTTTTTCTTTTATTGTTTCTTCGAGAGACTTTTTAAACAATTGAAGCTCTTCATTTTTAATTAATATTTTGCTGTTTTTTGAGGATAATTTTTTATTGAATTTTTTTAACTCTTTATTCGACTTCTCAATTTTGCTAATTTGTTCTTCTATTTTTTCTTTCTGAGAGTCTAAAATTTCATTGGTTTTTAATAGCTCCTTGTTTCTTTCTTGAACTCTTTCTTCAAGAATTAAATTTTGTTTAATAATTATAGATTCTTTTTCTTTTAAAAAATGAAGACTTTGAGCTTCTTCTTTTTCTTTTT
>JAFGWC010000002.1 GCA_016937695.1 Bacteroidales bacterium | reverse complement strand
TTCACGTTAGAGCTAATCAAAATATGGACAACATTTGGATAACTTATGGATATTTGATAAATTTGCAATAAAACTTTTGGATAAAAAATAGATAAAAAATGGATATTGCAATAAATAAAAAATTAAACTTCACTCTTAAAACTAACAATCTGATTTTGAAAAAAATCAGTTTCATTGATACTTTCAAGGGGAAGTGGAATATTATCGAAAATAAAGAAAACAGATATTTACAAGAATTGCGAAAGATAGCAACAATTGAAAGTATCGGCTCATCTACAAGAATTGAAGGTGTAAAATTAACAGACAAAGAGATTGAAAAAATTATCAATAACGTTAAAATTGATAAACTTAAAACAAGAGATGAACAAGAAGTTGTCGGATATTGGGAAACTCTCGACACTGTAATAGATAACTATAAAAATATTGACATAACCGAAAACTATGTTAAACAATTTCATAGTATTCTATTGAAATACAGCGCCAAAGACACTAAGCATAAAGGGAGTTATAAACAACTAAGCAATAAGGTAGTTGCAACATATCCTGACGGAACTCAAAGAACCGTTTTCAATGCAACAGAACCGCATTTGGTTGATAAAGAAATGTCAGAACTTATAATGTGGATAAATGAAACTATTAAAGAAGAAGAAATACACCCTTTGATATTTATTGCTGTTTTTGTGTATGAGTTTTTATCAATTCATCCATTTCAAGACGGAAACGGCAGACTTTCAAGATTATTAACAACTTTATTGCTATTACAACAAGATTATCTGTTTATTCAATATGTATCATTTGAAAAAGTAATAGAAGACAGTAAAAAAGATTATTACAAAGCCTTAGTGGAAGGGCAAAAGGATAGAAATACAGAAAAGGAAAAATTAGATAGTTGGGTATTGTATTTCCTTGATAGTTTATCTGTTTTAATTCAAAAATTAGAAAAGAAATACGAAATATATAAAAACACAACAACATATTTAAACGATAGACAGAAAAGCATTAAAGAATTAATAATTAAACATCAACCTGTGAAAATTAGTGATTTAGTAAAACAAATGCCTGAAACTTCGAGAAATACAATAAAAAAAGATTTGACATATTTAAGGAATGAAAATATTGTTGAAGTAATTGGCAAGAATAAAGGAACATTGTATGTTATGAAAAAAGATAATTAAAATGGCAAGAACTACATTTTGGGACGTAATCGAAAAAACAATTGAAGCAGTAGGAACACCGCTTTCAGCCAAAGAAATATGGGAAAGGGCAAATCAAATTGGCACAATTGGAGATTTTACAACAAACGGGAAAACGCCATGGGCAACAATTGCAGCATATTGTTATACAGATATTAACAATAATGGAGACAACTCAATGGTTGTTCAGACGAGTGAACGTCCTGCACAGTTTTTTCTCAGGAGATTATATGAAAGTGCAGATATTGAGAAGCTTCAAAAGAAGAAAGAAATTGAACAAACTAAAATAGAGAAAAAAGAAGCCAAAAAATTTAATGAACGTGATTTGCACCCAATAGTTGTTGCCTATGCAAATATTGATACTCATTTCAAGGCTAATGTAAAAACAATATTTCACGAAAATTCAGCAAAATCAACAAAAGGACAAAATGAGTGGTTGCACCCTGATTTAGTGGGTGTTTACTTCCCCTTTAAAGATTATTTAGTAGAAACCATAGAAATACAAGACTTTTTAAGAATAAGTTCTATTAAGCTGTTTTCATTTGAGTTAAAAGTAAATTTAAATTTCACCAACTTACGACAATCATATTTTCAAGCTGTTTCAAATTCAAGTTGGGCAAATGAAGGCTATCTTGTAACATTAAATTTAGACGATGACCCAACCTTAAAAGACGAAATCAGACGATTAAATAACGCATTTGGTATTGGTCTGATAAAATTAAATGCAGATAATGTATTTGAAAGTGAAATTGTATTTCCTTCACGAATTAATCAGGAAATTGATTGGGATACTGTCAATCGTTTAGCACATGAAAACGCTGATTTCAACAGTTTTTTAAGGCTAATAACCGAAGATTGCAAATTAGGAAAGATTAAAAGTGAATACGACAAAATTTTCAAGCCAGATGAATTAATCGAATATATCGAAAAAAAAGGAATAAATAAATAGCTCTAAAATCGACTTGGGCGGGCAGTGGTGCTTGCAGCTTGCTCCGTTTCGCTTCGCTGCACTACGCAAGCTGCAAACCTCGCCGTCATTAAGCAATTTCCGTTAGTGCCAACAAAAAAAAACTAATAATGAAAAATATAATATTGATTTTAATTTTTTTGATTAATTCAATTAACACTTTTTGCCAACTTGACACCTTATTGCCTTATAAGGAAATAGAGAAACAAACTTTGTACATTATAGAAAATAGTGCAATAAAGCCTTTTAGTGAAAGTAAACCAGTTTATCGTCTTTTGTTCTCAAGTAATGGTTATACAAGTTTACCAACAAAGATTTGCGAAATAATTTCATTGCAAGAACTACAACTTCCTTGGAATGAATTAAGAAAGTTAAAACCAGAAATTGTAAAACTCAAAAATTTACAATCGTTAAATTTAGTATGGAACTTTTTTTCAAAATTTCCGATAGAAATATGCGGACTAACAAATTTAAGATTTTTAAATATTCCTGGTAATAGAAAAAAAGAACTGCCAAAAGAATTTGAAAACTTAATAAATTTGGAACATCTGATACTATCAGACTATAATTTCAAAGAATTTCCAGAAGTTTTAACAAAATTGATAAATTTGAGAGTTTTAGTTTTATCAGACTGTAATTTGAAAGAAATACCTGAAACTATTTATGAATTGCCAAATTTAGAAAGGCTTGTTCTTTCGAATAATAAGATATAGATTTTACCTGATTGTATTTTTGAAATGAAAAATCTTATAGAATTAGATTTAACGGGTAGTAAACTGAAACGAAAATATAATAAATAATATTTGATTAAATCAGAATTTGAAGAATTAAAACAATATTTTAACGAACAAAAAAATAAATAATATGCAATTTAAAATAACACTAATATTTGTATTTTTTACTTCTTTACTATTTGCTCAAAAAAATAACAAGTTAGAATATTTTTCAATAAGTTCCGATACTGTTTTGTTTTACCTTGATAATGTGGGTGATATAACAATTAATTCAAAAGCAGAATTTTATAGAAAAACACAAATTAGTATGCAAACATTCGATTTGTCAAATAAAGTGACTGATTATTATATGAATAATCAAATTTCATATGAATGCGAAATAAATAATGGTTTTTTTGATGGTAAAGTTAATAGTTATTACAAAAATGGTCAATTGGAATATTCTGGAATTTTCAAAAAATCATTTAAAGATAGCATTTGGAATTACTATTATCAAAACGGTAATTTAGAAAAAGTTATATCATTTAGTCTGGATACTCCATATGTGAAAGAATATTATAAAAAAAATGGGAAAATAGTATTTGATAATGGAAATGGAAAATATAAAGGAAAGATTATTTCAGGTTATAAGCAATTTACAAAATATAATATTTCTGGAAATATAATAGACGGAAAAATGGACGATAAATGGGGTTGGAATAACTCAAATGCAATTGAATATTTCGATAATGGGAGTTTTTATAAGGGCAGTTCTTATGGTTTAGTCTATACAAGTGACCCAAAAATATCATTGAATGGTTATATTTTAAACGAAAATGTTGATATATTCAAGTTTATAGCAATACCTGAAACGGATGAAAACAATTATTTATTTAAACAGCTGTTAAAATATAAAAATTCGAACAATTTAAACACGACTTTGAAAATTGAATTAAATGACTATTTATTAGAAATTAATAAAGAAAACAACATTTTGAATTATTGGTGTTTTGTTCAATTTGTTATTACAAAAGATAACCATATTGAAAATGTTTTAGTTTATTCAAACAATGAAAAAATAACAACAAATCTACAAGAATTTTTTGAAAAATAAAAGGTTTTGAAAGTCCTAAACCAAATGATATTCCAGTAGATTGTTCTATTTATATTTGTTTGTTTTCAGACAATGGAATAATTACAATTCCTGAATATAATTTTAATTCGTCAGAGAATATAATGAATTTAATACCAAATAATTGAATGGCACTAACATTGCACTTAACACATTTCCGTTAGCGTGCATTATGACGCCGAAAAATCGTTACCTTTACTGAAAAAACAGGAATTAATAATTCATAAATTCAGATCTTTAGAACAAAAGATGGAAAGACAGAAATTCAAGTGAAACTTGAAAATGAAACCGTTTGGTTGAATCAGTATCAACTTGAATCTCTTTTTGAAACGAATAGAACATCTTTAAATAAACATATCCTAAATATTTACAAATCAAGTGAATTAGACGAAGATTCAACTTGTGCAAAAATTGCACAAGTTCAAAAGGAAGGCAACAGAGAGATAAAACGTAATATCAAATACTATAATCTCGATGTGATTATTGCTGTTGGTTATCGTGTGAATTCATTTCGCGGAACAGAATTTAGAATTTGGGCAAATAAAATATTGAAAGAATACTTAATCAAAGGGTATTCAATCAATGAGAAACTCTTGAAAAAGCAAAACGAACAGCTTAAAGAACTTCAAGAATCTGTTAGAATATTAGGCAAAGTAATTGATTACAAAACACTTTCGAATGAAGAAAGTGAAGGATTGTTAAAAGTAATAACTGATTACGCTTACGCTTTAGAAATATTAGATCAATACGATTACCAAAAGCTGAAAATTGAAGAAACATCAGGAAAATCAACTTTACACAGTTTATTGGATAATACTTAATACTAAATTGACAAGTTTTTGTTTTATTGTAGTTTTATTCTTTTATGTATAATTTTACACACAATATTTGGTTTAATCCAAAAAATAACATCAGAATAAAATTTTATAATGTATAAAAATATTTTTACAAACATTCATTTATTGTTTTTCTCGCCACGCCAATTTTTTTTCAATTTAATTGTTGATAAAAAATTTAAACCAAAAAATTTAGTTTATTTAGTTTGGGCATTATCTTTTATTACAACATTATTGCACGTATTTACTTTAAATACTGCTGTTTGGAATAATAATTTATCGCATATTCTTGTTTATTTAGTTTCTTTTCTTTTCGGATTAATAATTTTATATATTTTTCGAATATATTTTATAACTATGATATTTTATAAAATAGGAATAGAAACAGATTATAAAAACATTGGAATAATAGTAGGAATTGCAATGATATCAAACATTGTGTTGTTTTTAATCCAAATCATATTTAATACAAATGGTTTTGATAATTTTATTGAAATATTATTAACTTTTTGGAATATGTTTTTGATTTTGGTAGGAGTTGTTGAATTAACAAAAATAAGCTTTATTCGCGGAATATTTATATTGTTAATAATGTTTGGGTTTGAAACAATGTTTAAATATGCGATAATCGGATTTTGATTTATAGCTTTAAATTAAAGATTAACACAAAATATTCTAATATTTTATTAATGAAACTAAAAATATTTTTTACAATAATATTTATTGCAAGCAGTTTGTTTAGCAATGCCCAAAAAGTTAGATTCAAAGCTGTGTTTGTAAATCAATGTACACATAAAATTGAAGAAGAAACTAACTATACAGTTATTGGCAGCCCAAAATATTTTGGTAATCTCAATTATGAAGGAAATATTGCTGATTTGCCCGACACAGGCGTGTACAAAATGTATATAAATCTGAATACAGATGAAGCTTTTGATATAAAAATTGAAACGTTTGGTTTTTCGAGTGATACATTTTATCTTCCCAAAATAAATAATGTAAGTTACATGAGCAATCCGCCATTTTCTGAATATTTTAATTGCGATAGTTTATGCAATGGAAAATTAACCGATTATTATTATAATGGTAAAATGCGCTTAACAAGTGTTTTTAAAAACGGACAAGTAATTGATACTTTAAAAGAATTTTACAGAAACGGAAATGTAAAAAGTATTTATTATCCTTATAAAAAAAGATACAAATTTGCAGGCCAAAAATATCATGAAGTTTTAAGAATAAATTATGATAAAAACGGTAATTGCTTGAATTACAAAGATTCAAAATTAGGAATTGAAAAAAAATATTATCAAAACGGAAAGCTAAAATCAGAATATTATTTTAAAAATAAGAATAAAAATTACACAGAGTATTTTGAAAACGGGAAAATAAAAATATCAATAAATAAAGACACGAAAAATGAATATTTTTTAAATGGAAATCTGAAAATGCATATGCAAAAACACGAAAGCTTTTCAGATAAATTGTTCAGAAAAATAAACAGAACACATTCTATACTAATAACATACGAATTTCAAGAATTTGATTCAATAGCCAATTTGTTGAGAAACGGTAAGTTTATATCAGATAATTGGGAATATATTTTTTCATATAGATTTCCGGAATGTTTTAATAAAATAACGGCAAAAGATTTTAGAGAAATTCTTTATCAAACAAATCCTAAAACAAAAGAAATTTTCCATTGGAATTTGTATTATGAAAATGGCGACTACAAAGGAACAAAAACAATAGTTACTAAATATGAATTAACAGGCGATAATTGGATTGAAATTTCGAAAAGAGAAATCATCAATAAAAAATTTAAATGATTTAGAAACCAATCGAAACTGAGAATATTAATTGTTTTTACAGTATGGAAAAAGCCTCATTTATTCTTACAAAAAGCAATAATAATTACCTTATTGATTTTTCTTTAGATCAGATTGAAAATCTTGTAAATCTGAAGGAGTTTTTTAGAATTAACAGAAAATATATTATCAATATAAATTCTATGAAACTTAATATTTATATTTTTTATATTTTTATCGGCTTAAAAATATAAAATGAAATTAAAAGCTTTAATAAATCTTTCCGATATTGTTTTTTTTATTTTTCTGACATTAACCTTCCTTTTAATTATAGTCGGTTCAGGTAAAACCGAAAATTTTCAATTTTTAATCTCAATTAGAATTATAAGTGCAATTATCGCCATTTTATTAATTTATTTTAATGATATTAAAAAATCAAAACTTTTAAAACTATTAAGAGTTTTTTATCCGCTTATTTTTACAGCATATTTTTATGGCGAAACAGGATATTATAATAATATTTTTTTCGAAAATTTAGATTTGTTTTTTGTAAACTTAGAACAAAACATATTTAATTTTCAGCCATCAATATTATTTAGTCAAAAATATAACATGTTGTGGTTTAGTGAGTTAATGAATTTTTCCTATTTTTCTTTTTATTTATTAGTTATAGGAATTCCTGTTTTATTGTATGCAAAATCAAACAAATTTTTTGATAAATATTACTTTATATTAATATTTTCATTTTACACTTATTATTTGCTTTTCGCAATATTTCCGGTAGTTGGTCCACAATTTTATTTTCCTTTAGATTTAAGAATATTACCCGATTCAGGAATATTTCACAAAATTATGTTTTTTATACAAGAAAATGGCGAAACACCAACCGGCGCTTTTCCAAGCTCACATGTAGGCATAAGTTTGATATTTGTTTATATCGTTTATAAAGAATATCCAAAATTATTATATATTGTGATGCTTTTTGCAGTTCTTATTTGTTTTTCAACAGTATATATGAAAGCGCATTATGTTTTAGATGTTGTTGGCGGTTTTATTTCTGTACCGATTTTATATTTTATTGCAGAAAAAACATATTTGAAATTTCATGAAAAATCAATTCAAGTAACTTAATATCAGTAAATTAAATACTATTTTTATGACAATAATAATTAAAGAAGTAAAAACAAAAAAAGACCTAAAAACATATATATATCTTCCCGAAAAAATACATCAGGCGCATAAAAATTGGCTTCATCCAATTTATTCTGATGAATTTACATTTTACTCAAAAAAGAAAAATCATACATATTCTTATTCCGATACAGTTTTGTATTTAGCTTATGAAAATGATATTCCTGTTGGCCGAATAATGGGAATTATAAATCATAAATATAATAATGCCAATAATCAAAAACAAGCGCGATTCAGTTTTCTTGAAACGTATGATAATCAGCAAGTTGCAGATGCGCTTTTGCAAAAAGTAGAAACTTGGGCAAAAGATCATAAAATGGAGCAGCTAATTGGTCCTTTTGGTTTTAGCGATAAAGAACCGCAAGGATTATTAATTGAAGGATATGATAAACCAACAGTAATTGTTACAAATCATAGTTTTAAATATTTGAATAATTTTGTAGAAGCAAACGGATTTTCAAAAAAGCTTGATTTAGTTCAGTATAAAGTTGAAATACCAAAAGTTATTCCTCAATTATATCAAGATGTTGCAGAACGAGCTTATAAAAACGGATATAAAATAATTGAATTTGAGAATAGAAAAAAGCTAAAACCATATATTCTTCCGGTTTTTAATTTAATTAATCAAACTTATACTAATATTTTTGGATTTGCGCCTTTTCATGATAAAGAAATATTTGAATTTGCAAACAGATATATTTATTTATTAAATCCCAAACTAGTAAAAATAGCATTAGGAAAAGATGATAAATTATTAGCTTTTGTAATAGCAATGCCCGATTTAAGCGAAGGAATAAGAAAAGCAAAAGGCAGATTATTTCCTTTTGGGATATTTCATATTTTAAAATCAGGCAAAAAAACAAATCAACTAAATCTATTGTTAGGAGCAATTGATGAAGAATATCGAAATAGAGGAATTGATACAATGATGGCCGTTAGTCTTTTAGAAAGCGCTTCTAAAGTTGGATTGGAATACATTGATTCTCATTTAGTTATGGAAGAAAATAAACCAATGCGTGCCGAAATGGAACGACTTGGCGCCGAAATTTATAAGCGTTACAGAGTTTATGAGAAAAGAATTTAAACTAAATATGTTTTCAATTCTTTAGTTTTTCTAGTTAAACGGAGCCAATTTCTTACTATCTTTTATTTATGAGCTTTTTGCTGCGGCGAGTTTACAAAAAACATTCCTCCAAACGATTCTTTAGCAAGTCCGCCAAATCTTTCTTTAGTATATCTGTCTATTAATATTACTGATTTTCCTGCATCAAGAAGCTCTAAAGTTGCTGTAATGCCTGCAATTCCGGCAACTATAACTGTAACATCTGCATTATATAAATTTTCTTCATTGGTTTAAGGTAAAGGATAAAATTTATTGTAAAAAATGTAATTTTTGTTATAAATATAAAAATATATTCATTATTACTTACTATTTAACTACTAATAATTTACAAATATGTATTTTTTATAAATTAAATTATATGATGTAAAACTTTGATTTTCAATATTATATTCGTAAATTATAAATCTTTTTCAAAAAAAATCATGAAAAAATTTGGCGATTAAATGAAATGATTATATATTTGTAATGATTACAAAAATGAAACGATATGAAATTTGAAAGCAATATAGGTGATTATTTAAAAGAGAATGAAATAAAACCTTCATTTCAAAGAATTAAAGTTTTTGAATATTTAGTTGATAAAATGAATCATCCAACTGTTGATATGATTTATAAAGAACTGGTTAATGATATACCAACTCTTTCTAAAACAACTATTTACAATACTTTGAAATTATTTGTTGAACACAAAATTGTTTCTGTTGTCAATATTGAAGATAACGAAACAAGATATGATGCTGATGTTAGTAATCATGGGCATTTTAAGTGCAGTAAATGTGGAAAACTATATGATTTCAATTATGAAAATTCAAATTTAAGCATTAAGAATCTTCAAAATTTTAAAATTGAAAAAACACATCTGTATTTAAACGGAATATGTGTAAATTGTATGGATTAGTTTGCATATACAAATTTTTGTAATCCTTAAATAAAATTAATTATTAATAAAAAAAGAAAGAAAAATGGAAAATCAAAATGAAAGAAAAGGAATGCCTTTGTTAGGCGACAGTTTCCCTGAAATGAAAGTACAAACAACTCATGGTATGATTAATTTACCCGGTGATTATAAAGGAAAATGGTTTGTTTTATTTAGTCATCCGGCTGATTTTACACCTGTTTGTACTACAGAATTTATTGCATTTCAACAAAGATATGATAAGTTTAGAGTTTTAGATGCAGAACTTATTGGTTTAAGCGTTGACCAAGTTTTTGCTCACCTAAAATGGGAAGAGTGGATTAAAGACAATATGAATGTAGAAATTGAATTCCCTATTATTGCTGATACTGGCGCAGTTGCAGAAACATTAGGTTTAATTCATCCAGGAAAAGGCACAAATACTGTAAGAGCGGTATTTATTGTCGACCCAGCAGGGAAATTCAGAATTATTTTCTACTATCCACAAGAATTAGGTAGAAATATGGATGAAATTTTAAGAGCACTTGAAGGAATGCAAGTATCTGATAAAAATAAAGTTGCGATGCCAGCACAATGGCCTAATAATGAAATACTTAAAGATAGAGTTATTGTTCCGCCGGCAACCGATAAAAAAGCAATTCAGGATAGATTAGCCAGAGCAAAATCAGGTGAAATTGAATGCTACGATTGGTGGTTATGTCACAAACAATTAAAAAAATAATATAAATAAATCTAAAAGGCATGTAAATTTGACAACTTCATTTTTACATGCCAAATTAAACTAAAACAAACAAATTAAATTTTAAAAAATATGGCTATAGTAGGACGTAAAGCACCAGTATTTTCAGCAAAAGCAGTGGAAACGGAAGTGAAATTGTAGAAAATTTTTCATTAGAACAATACATTGGAAAAAAAGAAGTTGTGTTTTTCTTTTATCCATTGGACTTTACATTTGTGTGTCCAACAGAATTACTTGCATTTCAGGAAAAAATTAATGAATTTGAAAAAAGAAATGTTCAAGTTGTAGCTTGTTCTATTGATTCTGAATTTTCTCATTATGCATGGTTACAAACAGAATTAAAAAATGGCGGAATAAAAGGAGTTAAATATCCGATTGTCGCCGATTTAACTAAATCAATATCAGAAAATTTTGGTGTTTTAGCTGGCCAATGGGATTATGATGATAACGGACAAGCAACTTTTATTGGAGAACCTGTTGCATATAGAGGTTTATTTCTAATAGACAAAAACGGAGTAGTAAGACACGAATTAATTAATGATTTACCTTTAGGCAGAAATGTAGATGAAGCAATAAGAATGGTTGATGCTTTACAATATTTTGAAAAACACTGAGAAGTTTGTCCAGCAAATTGGCATGAAGGCGACACTGCAATGAAAGCAACAAAAGAAGGAGTTGCTGAATATTTAAGTAAATTAGGATAATTTTTTATAAAAAATAAAGAATTTATTTTAATTAGATTAAGAAAATAATATTAAATTTATATATTTTATATCATTAAATTAATAATTAAACATTTAAATTAAAAATCATGAAAATAAACAGGTATGTTGATATTTCAACATTAGACAAAGAAGCAAAAAAAGATTATATCGATCGTCATTCAGCTTTTGTACATTGCGAATCAACAGCAAAACTTAGTGAAAAATTTAAAGTTAAAGTAATGGTTGGCGATGAATATACACATCCCGACGATCCTGATCATTATATTGCTTATGTTCAATTATGGGATGGTGAAAGAATGCTGGCACAAGCAAACTTTATTGATGGCGCACTTGGAAACGAATCAAATAAATTGGAAGTAGATTTTTATATCGTTCCAAAAAAGAAACTAAAATTAACTGCAATGGCATTTTGCACTAAACATGGTTTATGGCAAAGCGACGAAGTTATTGTTGAAGTAGCTTAAAAAAATCGGGGATTAGATTTACTTCTAATCCCTTTTTTATATAAATTTGTTTTTTGAAAATTTAAAACAATAATATTATGTTAAATAAGAGACTGGAAACAGAATTAAACAAGCAACTTAATGCTGAATTTTATAGTGCTTATTTTTATCTTTCAATGTCATCATTTCTTGCAAATATTAATTTAAACGGTTTTGCAAATTGGATGAAAGTACAATTTGAAGAAGAACAATTTCATGCACTAAAATTTTATCAATACATTATTGACAGAGGAGGAAGAGTAGTTTTAGACAAAATTGAAGCGCCACAAATTGAATGGAAAAATGTTATTGATGTATTCGAATCTGTTTTAAAACATGAACAAAAAGTTACTTCTTTAATTAATAATTTAGTTGATATTGCTTATGTAGAAAAAGACCATGCAACTTTAGCGCAACTACAATGGTTTGTTACAGAACAGGTTGAAGAAGAAGCAAATGTGAATGACATTCTTGATCAGTTAAAAATGATTGATGGAAAAGGTGCCGGATTATTTATGCTTGACAGAGAAATGAAACTAAGAAAATTTACTGCACCAGTATAGTCTTTTGAAAATTTTAATGAATTAAATAAATGAGATTTTCAAAAAATTACATTAGTTATTATACTTTTGTATTGTTAAAAAAATCTAAAAATATTTATTTTTAACTTAATAAATTACAAATCTTAAAAAATAATTAGATGGATTTATCTACAAAATACAATGGTTTAAAAATTAAAAATCCAATTATTGTTGGAAGCTCAGGATTAACAAATACTGTTGAAAAAAATAAAAAGCTAGCCGAAAATAATGCAGGAGCTATTGTTATAAAATCTCTTTTTGAAGAGCAAATAATGAATGAAGCATATTCAGACATGAAGAATAATGCTGAAATGTATGCCGAAGCTTTCGATTATATTACAAATTATTCTAAAGAAAAAAGCTTAGAAGAATATCTTAAAGTAATTGAAGGCACTAAAAAAGCTGTAGATATTCCTGTAATTGCAAGTATAAACTGCACAACAGCAAGCTCTTGGACGAAATTCGGCAAAAAAATTCAAGAAGCCGGCGCAGATGCTTTAGAGTTAAATATTTCAAATTTACCAACAGATATTGATAGAAAAAGTGCTGATTATGAGAAAGTTTACTTTGATATTGTAGGAAGCATTAGCAAAGAAATTTCAATTCCATTATCTTTAAAATTAAATTTTTATTCTGCAGGCTTAAGTAATTTAATCAGAACACTTGATTGGACTCAAAAAGTAAAATCATTTATTTTATTTAACAGATTTTATAGTCCTGATTTGGATATAGATAAGTTGAAAATTACCTCTTCTAACTATTTTAGTAATGAAGGAGATTATACCAGAACTTTAAGATGGACAGCATTAATGTTTGGAAATGTAGAAGCGGAACTAATAGCTTCAACGGGAATACATTCAGGCGAAAGTGTTATAAAACAAATACTTGCAGGCGCAAATGCAGTTCAAGTAGTTTCTGCAATATATAAAAATGGTCCAGAACATATTGGTATAATGCTTAAAGAAATTGAAGATTGGATGCAAAAGAAAAACTTTAAAACAATTGACGATTTTAAAGGTAAATTAAGTTATGATTCAGTTGAAAATCCAACCGCTTTTGAAAGAATTCAGTTTATGAAATATTATGGCGGAATTGAATAAATCTAACTATAAAATTTAAATTCTTAATAAATTAAAATCACTAAATTACTAAATATGAGTACATTAAAAGGAACAAGAACCGAACAAAACCTATTGAAATCTTTTGCCGGAGAATCTCAGGCAAAAATGCGATATGAATTTTTCGCAAAACAAGCAAAAAAAGAAGGTTTAGAGCAAATTTCAGCAATTTTTGAGGAAACTGCAATTAACGAAAAAGCCCATGCAAAAAGATTTTTTAATTTTTTAGAAGGCGGAATGGTTGAAATTACCGCAATGTATCCTGCAGGAAAAATAGGTACAACTTTAGAAAATTTGAAAGCTGCTGCCGAAGGTGAAAATGAAGAATGGACAGATTTATATCCAGAGTTTGCTAAAATAGCTGAAGAAGAAGGCTTTAAAGAAATTGCAACAGCTTATAAATTAATTGCTAAAGTTGAAAAAGCTCACGAAGAAAGATATAAAGAATTATATAAAAATTTGGAAGAAGGAAGAGTTTTTGAAAGAGAAGATAAAATTGTTTGGAAATGTAGAAATTGTGGATATTTACATGAAGGCAAAAAAGCACCAGAACTTTGTCCTGCTTGCCTGCACCCTCAGTCATATTTTGAAATACAAGAAAAGAATTACTAATTAAACATTTGGTTTATGGATAATTCTGAAAAGATTTTGAAAACTTTTGAAAATGCCGATAAGGCGTTGAAAACCAATGAAATAATTGAGCTTTCAGGAATTGAGAAAAAAGAAGTTGATAAGTTAATAAAGGTATTAAAAGCCGAAGGTAAAATATATTCGCCAAAAAGGTGTTTTTATGATGTTAAAAAATAATTGAATTTAAATTTTTTGAATATGAAAAAATATGTATGCACAGCTTGCGATTGGGTTTACGATCCTGCATTAGGAGATCCTGATGGCGGAATTGAACCGGGAACAGCTTTCGAAGATATACCAGATGATTGGTCTTGTCCGGTTTGTGGTGTAGGAAAAGAAGATTTTGAATTATTGGAAGAATAAAATAGTCTTTGGTTTAAAATAGCTGTGATTACTAATATTATTTGTTTTGCATTAATTATCAGGTCATTAGAAATTAGTAATTGGTAATTAAAAAGGAGAACTTCTAATATTCTTAATTAGCAGTATACTAATTATTTGCAAAAAATAAGTAATATAGATATTTAAAATATCACAGAAAATCTAAACTATAGCGATAAAAAATAATAAGTAATAGATAAACAGATTATTATATCACATTAAAAATAGAAAAATTGTTAAAATGAAAAATGAATTAAATTGTTTTATATCTCAAGTTGTTCAAGTTTCTCCTAGCATGAAAATTTTTAGAGTAGTTCCTGATGGATGGGAATTACCTGACTTTGAAGCAGGACAATTTGTTGCATTATATTTACCGGGATCGGCAACGCGAAGTGTTGATTCAACTGATGAATTCAAAGAATCTGAACCAGATAAATTAATAAAAAGAGCATATTCTATAGCATCATCATCAAAAAATAAAGAATTTATAGAGTTTTACATAACATTAGTTCGTTCAGGATCTTTAACTCCACGATTATTCGATTTAAAAATTGGTGATAGAATCGGTATGGGTTCAAAATTTGTTGGAATGTTTACTCTTAACGAAGTTCCTGAAGATAAGAATGTTATATTAATTGCAACCGGAACAGGTGTAGCACCCTATATGAGTATGCTTAGATCTGATGCCTTATCAAAAAACAGGAAAATTACTGTAATTCATGGTGCTTCAAATTCTTGGGATTTAGGTTATCGTTCTGAATTAACTTTACTTGAATCTATTACCGATAAACTTAAGTATATTCCAACCATAATTGAGCCTGATAAAGAACCAACAAAATGGTCGGGATACACACAATTTATACAAGATCTTTGGGCTGATGGAATTATTGAAAAAGTATCGGGTTATAAACCAACACCTGAAAATTCAAATATTTTTATTTGTGGAAATCCTAATATGATTAATACAATGATTGATTCCCTTGGTAAAGAAGGTTTTACTGAGCATTCAAAAAAATCACCAGGACAAATCCATGTGGAAAAATTCTAATATTTTTATTGAAATATAATTAATCTAATTAAAGCTCTGATATACAGGGCTTTAATTTTATTATAGCTAAAATAATTGATGAAATCTCTTAATAAGATATGATAAAAAAAGTACTTTTAAATAGGAATATTTTATTAGTATTAGCAATATTTATTGGGATTTTATTTCCAAGATATTCTCAATTTTTAAAGGAATACATAATTTTAATTTTAGGAATAGTAATGACTGTTTCCTTATCTGCAATTTCATTAAAAGCATTATTTCCACTAAAAAAAGTAATAAAACCTATGCTTGTGGGGATTTTATTAAATCATATAATTTATGGAGTTTTTATAATTATTGTTGCTTACATATATAAATTTAACATAAACCTTTTTTACGGATTTATAGTAATTGCAGCAACGCCCCCCGGAGTTGCAATAATTCCATTTACATATAAATTAAAAGGGAATTTGGATTATTCAATTTTTGGAACTTTTGGAGCTTTTTTAGCTTCAATTATTTTGGCGCCTTTTCTGATATATTTTTTTATTGGAAGTACTGATGTGAGTCCATTTCGTATTTTTAAAACAATGACTTTGCTGATAATAATTCCTTTATTTCTGTCGCGTTTTTTGCTACTTAAAAAGATAAAAGAAATTACAATTAATAACAGAGGCCGATTAATAGATATTGGTTTTGCATTAATAATCTATACTTCTGTTGGATTAAACAGCGAAGTTTTTTATAAAAATTATTTATTATTGATTTCAATATTTTTTGCTTTTGTTGCAATAATGTTTGGAATAGGAAAAATCATTGGACTTATTCTTCAAAAATCTAATAATCAAGAAGATATATTAAGCAAAAAATTGCTTTTTGCAATAAAGAGTTCAGGTTTTGCCGTTGTTACATCAATAGATACATTTGGTGTTGACGCTGCAATTCCGGCTACTATAATGAGTATAGTGGTAATAGTATATTTATTGGCTCTTATTTCATTTAAAAGAATATTGTAAATTGCTATAAATGAATTATTTAATCTTTGAATTTATAAATTAATAAATGCAATATTTCGATAGAAAAATATATACATTAATTCCTCTACTTAAAGATTTAGCTTGGCTTATTTTTAATGTATTTAATTTTTACAAAGCAAAAAAATCAGGCAAAATAACTAAAGCATTTATCGAAAAAATAATGTTAGTAACAACAGCCGTTAACGGATGTGTTTATTGTGCATGGTTTCATGCAAAAATGGCATTAAAAAGTGGAATTGAAAGAGAAGAAGTAAACAAGCTTTTGAATTTGCAATTTAATTTGCAAACATCAGAATATGAGACTGTTGCGTTATTATATGCACAACATTACGCCGAAACAAACAGAAAAGTTGATAAAGAAATGCAAGAAAGTTTAATTAACTTTTATGGAGAAAAAACAGCTAAAGAAATAATATTATATATAAGAGCAATATATTTTGGTAATTTATCGGGCAATACTTTTGATGCATTTTTAAGCAGATTAGATGGTAAAAAGGCAAAAAACAGCAATGTTATTTTTGAATTTGTATTTTTTATTTTTGCTGCGCCAATACTTTGGCCTACAATGCCTTATGTGAAAAAGTACAGAAAATAATAGATATAGCAATATTAAAAATGCATAACTTTAAAGTAGAAATCATATGCTTTGGGTTTTTATAACTTTTTTAGCGTTTAGCACACAATCTATGCGAAATTTTTTTTCAAAAAAGCTATATTCGCAAGTTAGAGCAGATTCTGTAAGCTTTACACGATTTTTTTTCGGATTCCCAATTGGTCTTATTGCGCTGGTTTTTATTGTTTTAAATGGTTTAACAATACACGTAGTTTCTTCCGAATTTTATATATGGGTTTTTGTTTTTGCTTCAATGCAATTAGTGGCTACAGGTTTGTTAGTTAGTTTGTTTAAATTTAAAAATTTTGCTATTTCATTAAGCTATGCAAAAACAGAAACAATTTTTGTTGCAATATTAGGATTCTTTATTCTTTCTGAAAAAATATCTTTTCTTGCAATTATTGGTATTATCGTTTCTTTTATCGGAATAATGACAGCATCATTATCAAAATTTGAAGCTAAAAACATTTTAAAATCATTAAATCAAAAAAGTACATATATTGGCCTATTAACAGGACTTCTATTTGCAATTGCAGTTGTATCAATTAAACTTTCTTACAATTTTATCGAAACAAACTCTAATGTAAATAAATCAATAATTGTATTAATTATTTCTTTAAGTATTCAAATAGTTTTTATGCTTCCTTATATGATTTTTAAAAGAAGAAATGATTTAAAATTTATTTTGAAAAATCCTAAAGTGCCTATCTTAATAGGCGTTTTTTCATCGCTTGGTTCTTTTTTCTGGTTTTTTGCATTCTCTCTTACAAGTTTGGCTTACGTAAGAACTTTCGGACAATTGGAATTTATTATTAGCTTAATAATTACAATTAAATACTTTAAAGAAAATATTAGTAAAATAGAAATTATTGGAATGATTTTGCTTATATTTGGGATATTGATTTTGCTTTATGCATGATGAGTGCTATTTCATTACAGAATTACCAAATTTTGTAACTAATACAGTAAAAATTCCTTTACTTTTAAGATATAATTTATAAATACAGAATAATAAAATAATGTTAGAAAAAATTATTGATTTTAGCGTAAAAAATAAACTGATAGTTATATTGTTTACCTTAACTGTGGCGGCTTATGGGCTGTATGCAGTTTTGCAAATTCCGGTTGGTGCAGTTCCGGATATTACAAATAATCAGGTGCAAGTTATAACCACTTCAGGCAATTTATCTACACAAGAAATTGAACAATTTATTACAGCACCTGTAGAAATGGAAATGGCAAATTTACCGGGTGTTGAAGAAATTAGGTCGATTTCTAAATTTGGTATTTCCGTTGTTACCGTAGTTTTTAAAGAAAGTATGGGCACTTATTTGCCACGACAATTAATAGCAGAAAAAATTAAAAGTGCAGCTGCTACTATACCTGAAGAATATGGTTCTCCGGAAATGGGACCAATTACAACAGGTCTAGGCGAAATTTATCAATACATTGTCGATATAAAACCGGGATATGAAGAGAAATATTCGCCAATGGATTTAAGAACAATTCAAGATTGGGTTATAAAAAGAAGATTATCTGGCATTAACGGCGTTGTTGAAATTAATAGTTGGGGCGGATATTTAAAACAATATGAAGTAGCTGTAAATCCGTCATTTCTGAAAAGTTTAGATGTTGATTTAATGGAAGTATTTGATGCTCTTGAAAAAAACAACAGTATTTCAGGTGGTTCATACATTGAAAAAACAAATCAAAGTTATTTTATAAGAGGAGACGGACAAGTTAAATCTTTAGAAGATATTGAATCAATTGTGATTAAAAATAATTCAGGAAAGCCAATTTTGATAAAAGATGTAGCCAAAGTACAATTCGGATATGCAAACCGATTTGGTGCCATAACCGCTAATGGGAAAGGAGAAACCGTACTTGGCCAAATAATGATGTTGAAAAATGCTAATTCAAAAGATGTAATTAATGAAGTAACAAAGCGTGTTGCTGAAATTCAAAAAAATCTTCCCGAAGGAATCTTCATCAATCCAATTTTAGAAAGAAGCGAACTAATTTCTAAAACATCTTTTACTGTGTCAGAGAATCTTATTCTTGGCGCTATAATAGTTATGCTTACTGTAATTTTACTTTTAGGAAATGTACGTTCTGCTTTAGTAATTGCATCAATGATTCCATTAGCACTACTTTTTACAATTAGTATGATGTATATTTTTGGAATTGATGCTAATTTAATGAGTTTAGGCGCACTGGATTTTGGTATTATCATTGATGGTGCAGTAATTATTGTTGAATTTATTGCAATAAAACTTACTGTAGAAAAAAATAAAATACTGGAAAGCAAAGGTGTTGAGCGTCAAACAATTATGGATAAGATTTCTTTCGAAGGTGCTTCAAAAATGATGAAATCTGCAATTTTTGGTCAAGTAATTATTCTTATTGTATTTATTCCAATATTATCGTTAAGTGGAGTAGAAGGTAAAATGTTTCGTCCAATGGCATTATCTTTCTCTTTTGCAATTATTGGAGCTATGATAATGGGTTTAACTTGGTTGCCTGTTGCTTCATCTATTTTCTTGAAACCAGGAAAAACTAAAAAAAGAAATATTTCTGATTGGATAATGGATATGGCATATAAATCTTATTCGCCGGTAATAAAATGGTCATGCAATCATAAACGCATAGTGCTGGGTGCAGCTATTATTTCATTATTACTTACCGGATTTCTGTTTATGAAAATGGGAGGTGAATTTGTTCCAACACTTGATGAAGGTGATTTTGTTATACAACCGGTTCTAAAAACAGGAACATCGCTCTCTAAAACAGTGGAAATGACCACACAAATGGAAAATATCCTTATAAAAGAATTTCCAAATGAAGTAGAACAGATTGTTTCTAGAATTGGAGCAGCTGAAGTACCAACAGATCCTATGTCTATGGAAGAAATAGATATGATTATAAAATTAAAACCAAAAGATAAATGGAAAGCTGTTAAAAGTAAAGATGAACTTGCAGATAAGTTTAAAGAGGCACTTTCTGTAATTCCGGGTATCGAATATGAATTTACTCAGCCAATAGAAATGCGGTTTAATGAATTAATTACAGGAGTGCGTTCAGATATTGCAATTAAAATATTTGGCGAAGACCTTGATTATGTAAACAAAAAGGCTTTTGAAGTAAAAAAAATAATTTCAGATATTCCTGGGGCAAGCGATATTATTTTAGAAAAAACATCAGGATTACCTCAAATAAGAGTTAGCTATAATAGGAGTAAAATAGCTTATTACGGCGTTGATATAAATAATTTAAACACATATTTAGCAGCTGCTTTTGGCGGAAAAATTACAGGTGTAGTTTTTGAAGGTGAAAAACGATTTGATATGGTACTTCGATTTAATAATCAAAACCGTACTGATATTGAAGATATTCGTCAACTCAATGTTCCTGTTTCATCAGGAACTCAAGTTCCATTGTCAGAACTTGCTGATATTCAATATACTGAAGGGCCTGCGAAAATTTCGCGTGATAATACTCATAGAAGAGTTGTTGTTAGTGTAAATGTACTTAACCGCGATTTACAATCGGTAATTCAGGATATTCAGCAAAGAATTGATGAAAATATAAAATTAACACCTGGAAATTATATTGAATACGGCGGACAGTTTGAGAATTTGCAAAATGCAACAGATCGGTTAATGCTTGCAGTTCCTGTAGCTATGTTGTTGATATTCATATTCTTGCATTTTGCTTTCAAATCGTTAAAAGATGCAATTATGATTTTTACGGCAATTCCTTTAGCAACTGTTGGTGGCGTTTTATTTTTATGGGCGCGCGGAATGCCGTTTAGTGTTTCTGCAGGTGTAGGATTTATTGCACTTTTTGGTATAGCCGTTTTAAACGGAATTGTGCTAATTGAGCATTTAAAAGAATTGCAACATCAAGGAATGACAGATATGCGTGAATTAATTATGACCGGAACTAAAAACAGACTTCGTCCGGTTATGTTGACTGCCGGAGCAGCAGCTATGGGCTTTTTACCAATGGCAATTTCTTCAGGAGCAGGCGCAGAAGTACAAAGGCCACTTGCAACTGTAGTTATTGGTGGTTTAGTTACATCTACAATGCTGACAATGATTGCATTACCATTACTCTATGAGATTTTTTATAATGTAAAAAAGATTAAATTTTTGCCTTTTTTTAAATCAACGAGTCTTATAGTAACGCTTTTCCTTATTTTACCTTCTATTTCATCTTTTGGGCAAACTAAAGAACTTAAATTAGATGAAATAATTGCAATTGCTTTAGAGAAAAATAAGGGAATTGAAGCTTATTCTTTAAAAATTGAAGAAAGCAATATGTTAAAGAAAACTGCTTTTTCTCCTGAAAAAACAATTTTTAGTTTTGGAACAGATCAAAATAATGTTGCTGAAAATGGATTTCCGTTAAACGTTTTTGGAGTTGAGCAAAGTTTTAGTTTTCCTTCGCTTTATTCTGCCGAAAAAAAATCAAAGCAAATTGAAGTTAATATTGCAGAAACAAATTTTGATATTCAAAAAAATGAACTTTTGAAAAATATTTCTGCTGCATATTTCAACTATCAAATACTTTTAAATAAAGCAGAATTATATAAAAAAACAGATAGTCTTTATACTGAATTAATGAATTATTCTGAAAAAAGAGCCGAAAAAGGCGATTTAGGCTCTTTAGAAGTTTTAAATATAAAAGCAAAAAAAAATCAGGTTTCTATTTCATTAAAAGCATTGAATATTGATATAGAAAGTGCATATAAAAGGCTAAAGCTTTTAATGAATTCTGAAACAGATTTTAAAATTTCTACCAATATTGAAATAGCAAATAATATCGACACTTCAGATTCTCTTCCGGTTTTTCAACTGTTAAGTCTTGAAAATGAGTATTATAACTCAATTATTAAAATCGAAAAAAGAAAAGTTCTTCCTGATTTTTTTGTAAACTATTTTATTGGAACTAATAGTTATCAAAATTCAAAATATTATCACGGTTTTCAAGTAGGAATAGCTTTACCTTTGTTTTACGGAAGCAGCAAATCAAAAATAAAAGCAGCTAAAATTTCGAGCAATATTCAAAATCTAAAATCAGAAAATGAAAAAAGTTTGATTAAAAATAGAATAGAAGAATTAATTGATGAACAAATTAAATACAAGATTTTGTTAGATAATTATAATTTATCAGGAGAATATTTATGTGATGAAATATTACGAACTTCATTAAAATCATATAAATTAGGTGAAATCAGTTTTTATCAGTTTGTAAACAGTTACGAAACAGCAATTCAAATTAAATTAGATTACTTTGAAAACATATTAAATTATAATATGTATACATCAGAAATAAATTATTTTTCAAAATAAACCATAAAATTATGAAATCGAATATATTTATTATAATATTTATTTTAAGCGTAGTATTTTTTTCGTGCAAAAACAAAATGGACGAAACAGAAATGGTTGATACAGAGTTAATTGAAATAACAAAAGCTCAATTTGAATCAGAAAATATGGAGTTTGGCGAGCCTGTATTATCGCAATTCTCTGATTTATTGCATTTTACAGGAACAATAGCTCCTTCAGCATATGGACTAGCACAAATCAGCTTGCCTTTTTCAGGATTAGTTAGCAAAATATATTTTAAACCAGGACAAATTGTAAATAAAGGTACTATAATGTTTGAAGTGTCTGGTAATGAGTTTATTGATATGCAAAAAGATTTTGCTGAATCGGCTGCAATTATTAACCGATTAAAAACTGATTATGAAAGAGCAAAAGAATTGAAGAATGAAAATATTGGAACCACAAAAGATTATATTCTTGCCGAAAGTGCTTATAATGCAGAAAAAGCAAAATTTAGTGCGTTAAAACTTAAACTTGAAAATATTGGCCTTGATGTTTCAAAAATTGAAAGAGGAGAATTTTATTCTTCTTTTTTTCAAAAATCACCTATAAATGGTTATGTTGCAAATATATTTGTAAATATTGGACAATATATTGAACCACAACAAAATATTGCAGAAGTTATTGATATTCAGTCTTTTCAGTTAATAGTTTCTGTTTTTGAAAAAGAAATAAGTAAAGTGAAAATTGGGCAAAATGTAGAATTCTATTCTACAGGAAATAAAGCTGAAAAATATTTGGCAAAAATAAGCTCTGTAGGTAAAATTATCAGCAATACAACAAAATCAATTGAGTGCTTTGCCGAAATAACAAATTCAAAATCTAATTTTGTAAGTAATCAATTTGTTGAAGGTGAAATTTGCATTGCTGTAGATTCGGTTTTATCTGTTCCAGAAACTGCAGTTTTAAAATCAGAAAATGATAAGTATATTTTAATTTTTGAAAAAGAAACGCCTGAAAATTTCTATTTCAAGAAAATAAATGTAAAAATTGGTCGAAAAAGTAATAATTTAGTTGAGCTTATAGATAAAATTCAGTATAACAAGATATTAACTAAGGGAATTTATAATATTCAAATAGAGTAAATCTAAAAAATATTGTTTTTTTATTATGGATAATAATACTGAAAATTATATTGTGTATGAAATGGAAATTGTTGATATTGAGGATTATACGTGTACAATAAAAATCAAAGATAAAGATGAATACACAATTTTAAAATATCAGCAAAAACAAAAAAAGCTTAGTTTTTTAGATAATAAAAATATCGACAAGAAACTTGAAGAAAACAAATATCAGCTAAAAAAAATATTAAATAATAAGCGTGAAGATACATTTTTTAAGGGTTTTAAATTAAAATTTGTAATTAGAGATAACGCCAAAACCATTGAGTTTAATGATTTATCAAAAATAATTGTACTTGATAGGCGAGAAGAAAAATATGAAACTTATGTTATAAATAGAACCGAAAAAGAAATTTTTAAGGTTTATACAGATGGCTGCTATCTTGAAAAGTACGGGAAAAGTTCATATGTGGCAATTACAAAAAATAGTAATCAAAAATTAAATCTTTTTTATGGCAAAACTGATGAAAAAAGTAGTAGTTTAATAGAATTAATGGCAGTAATTAAGGCATTAGAAATTTCAAAAGATAAAGAAAAAATTAGAATAATTTCTGATAGCAGATATATAATAAAAGGCTTAACCGAATGGATATTTAATTGGAAATTGAACGATTGGCATACAGCACAAGGTGAAAAAGTGAAAAATATAGACTATTGGAAAAAATTTGATTTATTAACAATTGGTAAATATATTGAATTTGAGTGGGTTAAATCACATTCCGAGCATTACGAAAATTCTATATGCGATTATTACGCAAAATTAGCAGCAAAATCTTGAAAGATATTTGTTATGGAAAAAAAATGGGAAAAAATTGGAAATTATTCTAGCAAAATATTAATTTTAAAAGATGATTATGTTTTGCTTAAAGATTATTTCGATTCTGGTAAAAATCCTAATATAACAAAAATTAGTTTTGATGATTTTTTATCGAAAAGGTATGATTATGAGATAATTATGGATTTTGAAGGTTGGATTTATAAAGAGATAGTTACGGAAATAAACAAAATAAAAGCCGATAATTAAATCGGCTTTTCAAACATATTAAACTTAAACTAAACTCTTTGCAACTTTAAGAGCTGCTTCGTAATTAGGCTCATTTGTTACTTCAGGAACATATTCTACATGTTTTACAATTCCATTTTTATCAATAACAACTGTTCCTCTTGCTAATAACCTTAATTCATCAATTAAAAAACCATAGTTTTCGCTAAAATTTAAATCTCTGTAATCTGAAACTGTAACAACTTTATCAATTCCTTCGGCACCGCAAAAACGACTTTGCGCAAAAGGTAAATCGTTTGAAATACCAATAATTACTATATCTTCAGTTAAATTAGATGCTTCTTTGTTAAAAGTTCTGTTTTGAGTTGCACAAACAGGAGTGTCTAGTGAAGGGAAAACTGAAACAATAACAACTTTTCCTTTATAATCAGATAATTTTACCGGATTTAGAGAATTTCCTAATGCAGTAAAATCCGGAGCTTTATCACCTACTTTTATTTCTTTTCCTTTTAAAGTTACAGGACCTGATTTAAATGTAACTTTTAAATTATTTTTTTCCATTATTCTTAATTTTAGTTTTAAATTTACAATACAAAAATAGATTAAATAAAAATAAAATACAAGTAAAAAAGATGTTTTTATCTTTTATTTTTTGATTTTATGAGTTGCTATAAAAATTTAATTGTTTTTTATTTTTCAGGAACTGGAAATGCACAAAAAGCTGCCGAATGGATTGTGCAAATTGCTGATAGTATGAATATTACAACAAATTTAGTAAATATTACTGATTTTGAATTTAATATGCTTAAAGATATTAATTCAAAAACGTTAATCGGTTTTTGCTCTCCAACTCATGGATTTAATTTGCCACCAATAATGTTGAAGTTTATCTATAATTTTCCAAATGTAAAGAATGCCGATTTTTTTATTTTAAATACCAGAGCAGGAATGAAATTACATAAAATATTTTTGCCTGGAATTAGTGGAATTGCACAAATTTTACCTGTAATATATTGGAAATTAAAAGGATATAAAGTAGTAGGTATGCAGCCAATGGATTTACCGTCAAATTGGATTTCTTTACATCCCGGATTAAAAGAAAAAGTTGTAATGTCAATTTTTAAAAGATGTGAAAAAAAAACTAAAAATTTTGCTAAAAAAATACTTTCAGGCCAGAAATCATGTAAAGCTTTAATTTCTTTGCCAGTAGACTTAATTGTAAGCCCTGTAGCTTTAGGATATTACTTTATTGGGCGTTTTGCTATTGCTAAAACATTTATTGCTAGTGATTTATGCAATAATTGTGGTTTATGCATTAAGAATTGCCCTGTAAATGCAATTGAGCAAATTAATGGAAGAATGTATTGGACTTTTAAGTGCGAAAGCTGTATGAAATGCATGAATAATTGTCCGAAAAGAGCTATTGAAACTGTTCATGGATATACTTTTTTTATTTGGTGGCTTATAATTTCTGTTTTGCCAAGTTTTGTTATTGGTAAAATAGTTGATAATGAGCTGTTTAATGTTAGTGAAAATCCTTTTATTATAGATATTATATATAATTCATTTATTACATTTATTGCTATTTTTAATGTTTATTTAAGTTACAAACTGCTCCATTTTCTGCTGAAATACAAGTTTTTTAATAAAATTATTTTATACACATCCATAACCAAATATAAATTTTGGAGAAGATATAAAGCACCAAAAATTGTAATTTGATACTGGAAAATTTACCGTTTTTGTAAAAGACAAATGTTATTAAACTTTTTTATAATTCATAAATAATTTCGCCGCCTTTTATAACGGCTTCATTTTTATTATTGTAAACATTAAATAATATTTGGTTTTCTGTTTTATTGCTGATTTTTACGCTAATTATATTTGGTGTTAATACAATTCCTGTAAACTTGGCTGAAACCGATTTTATTTTTAATGTGTTGATATTTAAATTGTTATGTATAATGGAGCTTATTGATTTTGCAAAAGTACAAGTTCCTTGTAAAATTATATCGGGCAAACCAATAGATTTTGCAAACTTAGGATTTGTATGAATTGGCGCATCAATTTCTGCTTTTTCAGCATATAAATAAGGTAGATTTTTATCAATATTTATTTTATTTTCAAAAATAGAATTTTCAGTAGTTGTACTAAACTTTTTAATTTCGCCTAAATTTTTATTTTCGCCAATAAGTTTAACTCCAAAAAGTAAACCGCCGGAATATTCAGTTGCAATAAGCTTATTATCAGTAAAATAATCAACTCTGATAAGCATTTTTGTGCCTTTTTTGTGTTTTTTTATTTCCCAAATTTTGCTTTCAACTTTAATATTTGTATTTGCTGTTAAAACATCATAAAATTCAATGTTTTCAGATTGATGAATAATTGTTTTTAAAATTGCATCATCAATTTTGGTTTCAAGTAATTCATTCAAATTTTCAATAATATTCCAGCTTATTTTTGTGTAAAACAATGGATGCGCTTTTTTAGAAATATTGGTTTTAAAATCGGAAACAACGATATTGTAATTGTTAATTGACTCTATATCAGCAAAATAATTAATGCTTTTGATTTTGTAATTTATTACTTCATCAGAAATATTTAGCCTTTTTCTAAAAATAAATTTTATTGCAATAATTAAATTTTTAAGTGCTGACATAAAACTAAAATTTTAAAATATCGGGTTTTGTAATATCAATTTCTTTAAACAGTTTAGAATCATTAGCTTCAAAGTTAAGTAAATAATTTGCAGCACCATTGTTAATTTTAGGATAAAAAGAGAAAGAAATATTTAAAGTGCTGAATACCAGGTTTTTATTGCTTATTCTTAACCCAAATCCAAAACCTGTATAAAAATTTTCTTTGTTGTATAAGTTTGTATTTGAGTTTATAAATCCCATATCTATGAAATTATAAGCTGCAAATTTAAATTTATAGAAACAAATAGGTAAAAACGATATTGTTTCAAAATTTAATGAGGCTTTTTGAACGCCTCTGGGCGAAAAAGAATTTATGCCATAAATTTCGTTCGAAAAACTGAAATTTTGGTAATATAAACTGTTAAAACTCTCGGTATAACTTAGTTCTACAACTTGTCTGAATTTATAAATTCTGAATTTTTGCAGATTAGAGAAATATCGGAAATTAAATTTTGCTAAAGCTTCTTCATTTTTTAATTTGTTAAAATACGAACCGTAATTTGCAGATATTGCAATATATTTATCCGATTTTAAAATGAGAGCTTTACCTGCTTTAATACTGAAATAATTTCTATTTTGAAATTCGCCAAATTCTGTTCCACCGGTAATTTGCAATAATAAACCAATTGGCACATCTTCAATAAGTCCATATTCTAACAACATAGAAGTTTTGTAAAAGTCTCTGTTTCTGTATATTATACTAGCTAGAGCAATTTTGTTATTATGCAAAAACTGGTTAGTGTCGGCATTTACAATGTCTCTTTTTAAATGATTTTGAAAATAAAATCTACTTGATAAAACAACACTTTTCTTTTTATTCTTTTTATCAATGATAAAAGCTCTGCCAATCCACAAATCAGCAAAATTTCTTTTAAAAGGAATAGCAAAAGTGCTGTCGCGATAATAATAAGTCCAATTTTCGTTAATTTGACCAAAACTTAACCCACCACCATATTTTGTTTTTACTGATATGAAATTTCGTTTAAAATCAAAAATTAAATGATTGCTTTGGGCTGTACTTAAATAATTAATTTCACCTTTAATAAAGCTACTTGCAATATTATCAATCACATAGTAGCCATTATATCCGTAAATCGGATAATCAGATTTATCGTAAAATAATGTGTTTGAAAGTTCATTTCCTAATCCTAAAAAGTTTTTATCAGTAACTCTGACATGCCAATCCTGTAAACTGCTTAATGCTCCATCAATGGCTAAAGAATAATTATCTTTTGTAACTATAATAATATCAACAACTTCTCTATTAAATTCTCTTGTTTCAATTAATATTCTAGCATCACTTATGTATGCTAAAGACCTTAGTTTTCTTTCGGTATCAGCAAATATAATTGGGTCGATTTTATTTCCTGATTTAAATAAAAGGTTTTTTCTTAATGCAGAATTTCTGGTATTTATATGTGTATTTTCAATAGATTTAAAAACTTTCGATTTAGTGTAAAGGCTTGTATCAGAGACAGATCCACCAAAGATATCCAAACTTTTAAATTTAATTGTCCCAATTATTTTACCTTCATAAGGAATAAAAGCTTCATCACTTTTTATAAATTCGCTTAAAATTTTTTTAATAGTGTCTTTTTCAGGAATGATAAAATTATTATATAATTCTCTGAAAAACCAATTTTTTTTAGATTTATCTTTAATATTATTATAAAACCTTTCCGATTTTATTTCTTGACCTTCTTTTATTTTGTATTTAGAGCCTGATTTTACGACAATAGTTGTATCATTATTTGTTTTAATTATGGTATCGTTTGTTTTTAAAATATAACCGGCTTTTATTTTTAAAGTGTCCAATAATGTCATTTGTGCTTTTACTTCGTATTTAAGCGAAATAAAAGCAATAATGTAAAAAAATAATATTTGCTTATAATTAAAATTAAACATTTAATGCTTTGAAAATTAGATTGTTAAGTTATTTTTTTTTTATTTTTTAATAAAAATAAAAATTAGGTATTTAAGCAAAAAAAACCGGACTCTATAAATAAAGTCCGGCAAAATTAGTAAAATAAAATTAATTTGGATTTAAGCATCCCATTTTCCTTGAGTTCTTAAATTTTCAACAATAAGAATAGCTTCTTTTTGTAATTCGAGTTTATCAATTTTTGTAGAGCGAGTAATTGGAAAATCTTTATCAACAGGCCATAATTCGATGTGTTGAGGCCTTTTGTACGAAGCAATATTTTTACAATGTTCCATAATTTCTTCTGCATTAAGGTTCTCATCTTTTTTTGGTTTTACAAAAGCAAAAATTCCTTCATCAAAAATCTTATGTTTAACACCAATTACGTCAACTTGGTCAACTTTTGGATGTTCGGCAATAAAGGCTTGAACCTCATCGGGAAAAACCTGATAACCTTTTTGTTTTATGACAAATTTTTCGCGACCGGAAAGATAAAGAGCTTTGTAATTGCTCATATTTTTAAAATATCCTAAATCTCCGCTATATAAAATTCCATCTGTTGAAATTGTTTTTTTTGTTTCTTCAGGAAAATTATAATATCCCATAAATACAATTGGCGCCGAGTAACATATTTCACCAATTTCTCCATCGATTTGTTCTTCGCCGGCGCTTCCATCTTCTTTCATAGGCTTGCGAATTGTAACTTTACCAAGATGTTCAAAATATCTACCAACTTGTCCAGCCATTTCTTCAACAGTAATTCCATCCGGAGTAAAAGTTGAAAAACCGGCAGTTTCAGTCATTCCTATTCCAGTTCCAAATTTTGGCGCCATTGAAGCTAATTTATTCAAAAATTCTACATCAACAGCAGAACCACCATAAATAGCAAAGCGCAAACTAGATAAATCGTATTTGTCATAATCAGGCTCTGCCCACATCATTCTATACTGAGTCGGTATTTGGCCTAACAGTGTAACTTTGTGTTTTTCAATGGCTTGCAAAGAAAGTTGAACATTAAATACTTTTAGGAAAACAGCTGTCCCGCCAAGATAAAAAGTAGAAAGCATAGCTTCTGTTAAACAGCCAACATGACTTGGAGGCAAATTGACCAAAGTAATATCTTTTTGAATCATTCCTGTTCCTTCAGCCAAAATTTGATTCTGAACAATTACATTTTCATGACTCATTAAAGCTGGTTTTGGTGTTCCTGTTGTTCCTGTAGTGAATATTATAATTGCGGCATCTTTTGTATTAATTGTTTTGTAAATTTTGTTTAGATTATTAGAGAAAACATCTTTAATTTTCAACCAAACTAATTTAGGTTTCGACATCATCTGCTGAATTGTAATTGCTCCTTTTATTGATGTTTCTTTACTAGGATCGGCAAGTACTTGAACAAGAAAATCAATGTAATTACAGTTATCTCTTATATATTCGCCTATTTCGTTAAAATCGATTATTGGTGTTTTTCCTAAAAAGAAAAACATTTTAGGTTTAATTTTATCAAGATCTCTTTTTACTTCTTCTTTTTTTAAACGTAAATCCATAGGTGAAAAAATTACCCCAATTTTTAAGCATGCATACATTAAGGCTATATGTTCAGGAAAAAGTGCAAGTTGCGTTGCAATAATATCTCCTTTTTTTATTCCTAAATCTACTAATCTTAATGCAAAAAAATCTGTAAGTGTTTGTAAACCTTTATAAGTAACAGATTTATCATCTTCGTGTTGAATAATAGCAATTTGTTTTGGTGTTTTTATTGCCCATTTATCTAAATAATTATTGATTAAAGGCAGTTTCCATTCTTGATTTTCCACTTTAATAGGTTTTAGTTATTTTAAAATGGAAAGATAGTATTTTTAATTTTTTTTCACAATTATTATTCTATTTATGTTAATAGCTTAATATCTTAAAATAAGTTAAAATTAAAATTGTATTTTATAATAATACTGTAAAATCTGTATGCTGTAATTGCTTTATGTGCTTAATTTCATTAAAATAGAGCTGAATTTTATAAGTTTTATGTTTCAATAAATCGTTAAATTTGTTCAATCTATTTACAACTAATATTTTTTAATAATGAAAAAAATTCTATTAACTATTTTGGCTATGGGTATGATATTATACTCATGTCAAAAAGAAGAGCAATTATCAAAACAAGATGTTCAATCATTTGATGAAATTATTCCAAATCAGTACATTGTAGTTTTGAATGTGTCTCCCAACAAAGCCTTTTCTACACTTGATTTCACTTCAAAACTTAAAGCAGTAAAAGAAGAAGCTAAAGAAATGGCAATTCAAAATTCTATTTCGGTAGAGTCAGTTCAATTAACTTATGGAACTGCAATTCGCGGATTTTCAGCAAAACTTAGTGATGATGAATTAAATAGATTAAAAAATGATTCAAGAGTTAAATATATTGTTGCCGATAAAATGTTTTCTTTAGGCGATATGCATATTAACAAAAAACCAACTCCACCACCACCTGCAGGCGAAGAAGTGCCTTATGGAATTACAAGAGTTGGAACAGCTAACGGAGTTGGCAGAACAGCTTGGATTATTGACACTGGGATTGATTATGATCATCCTGATTTAACTGTAGATGTTTCAAGAGCAGCTAATTATACAAGAGCAAGATCTGCTGATGACGATAATGGACACGGAACACATTGTGCCGGAATTGTTGCTGCAAAAGATAATGATTTAGGAGTAATTGGCGTTGCTGCAGGTGCTACCGTAGTTCCAATAAAAGTACTTGACAGAAGTGGTAGTGGTGCATATTCTCAAATTATTTCAGGTATTGATTATGTTGTTGCACATGCTTCAGCCGGTGATGCTGCTAATATGAGTCTTGGTGGTGGAGTTTATCAACCAATAGATGACGCTGTTTATTACGCATCTCAAACAGGAATATATTTTGCATTAGCTGCAGGAAACGAAAGTGATGATGCTCTAAACCATTCACCGGCAAGAGTTAACGGACCAAATATTTGGACTATTTCAGCTATGGATATCAATGATAATTGGGCATATTTTTCAAATTATGGAACACCTGTTGATTATTGTATGCCAGGCTACAATATTTATTCTACATACAAAGGCGGTGGATATACTACAATGAGTGGAACTTCAATGGCTGCGCCTCATATGTGTGGAGTTTTATTAATGACAAACGGAAATCCAAGAACAGATGGATATGTAAACGGTGATCCTGATGGAGATCCTGATCCAATAGGACATTTATAAGATTAAGAACAATTTTAATAAAAAGGCTGGTTAAAACAGCCTTTTTTTATGCCTTTAATAATAAATGTTTTAATTTTTCTGCATGTTGATTTAAAATATCAACATTAGATGCAAGATTTTCTGAAATAGCAGCATTATTCTGAGCACTTGAATTAATTTCTAAAATTGCCGTATTAATTTGATTAATACCTGTTTTTTGCTCAATTATAGCTTCTGAAATATGAGTACTTAGATTTGAAGATTCATCTATTTCTTCAATTATTTTTAATAGGTAATCATTTGCTTGTTCTGAAATATTTAAACTTTCATTTACAAGGCTTATAATATCTTTTGCAGAATCTTGACTGTTTTCTGCAAGCTTTTTTACTGCGCCGGCAACAACTGTAAAACCTTTACCTGCATTTCCAGCCCTTGCAGCTTCAATTGCTGCATTTAATGCTAATAAGTTCGTTTGTCTTGCAATATCATTAATAACCCCAATTCGTTTAGAAATATCATTCGTGGCAGAAGAAACTCTTTTTAGAGAACGTTCACTTTTTTTGGATAAATTACTTGTGCTTTTTGCTTTGTTTGCTGATATTTCAGCGTTTTCAGCATTTAATATAAAAGAATTATTAACTTCTTCTATTGTAGCAGATATTTCTTCAATACTTGCTGCTTGCTCATTTGAGCTAGTACTCAATGAGTTAGATGATGATTTTATTTCTTCTGAAAGCCTTTCTAATATTAAGGAAGTTTCTTTTATTGATTTAAATAAATTTTCTAATTTTTGAGTTTGATTTTTTGCATTTTCAGCTTCCATTTTTGCAATTTTAATTGCATCAATATTAAATTTTTTACCAAAAAATAATACTACTGTTAGCATAAAAACTGCAACAGGATAATTAAAAGTTGCAATTTTAATTATTTCAATTTCAGGATATCTTACACTTAAAATATATGAATAACTAAATGTACTTATTAAAATTATAATTGCATTTATAATTAAAACTCTATTATTTGCAAAAATAAGACTGTATGATAATACAGAAAGAATTATATAAAAGCCTTGTACATAATTAATTTCCGGTAAACTTTCAAAAATAAAAAGAGGAATTCCAATTGCCATTATAACAGTATTTCCAATAGTGAAAAAATTACCGGCAATTTTATAATTCCATTTTTTTAGAATAAATAAAGTTAATATTGATAAAGTACTTATTAAAATTACTGTTAAAAGCAGATTTTTATCAAAAACTTCTTTAAAAAAAATTGAGAAAGTAAAAAATGAAGAAAATACTATAGTTAACAGATTAACTATTATTAATGCTTGCTCTGTCTTTTGTCTTATATAGTTATTGTTATAATTATTTGAAAAATAAGAAAAAATTTTTTTTATCATAACGGATAAATTTAAATTTTGATAATACAAATATATCACAATTAGAATAAATTAAATTAATAAGCTTAATTTAAAACAGGAAATTTTTATATTAATATATAAAAATCTGTAATTAAATACTTAAGTATAATTTACAATTCAATTAAAAAATACAGTATTTTTGTCCGAAAAAATAAATAAGAAACATTGCAAAAGAAATTGTCAAATATTTTCGAATTCAGAGCTTTTTCAAATCTTAGCGAAAATGAAAAACGAACTTTTATTCTACATTTAATATATTCTATAATAGATGGTTTAATACTTGGTCTTTTTGCTTTAAATGAATTTATTCTTGTTAAAAGTTTAAAAGGTTCAAATTATCAAATAGGCTTTCTTTTTCAATTTACTGTTATTGTTTTATTACTTTCAATAATAATTAATGAAGTTTTAAAGAGAATAAAACGAAAGAAAAAACTGATTAGATATGTTGCCATTTTTACAAGAATTCCATTAATATTTTTTGTTTTTTTTCCAAAAAATATCGAAGAGCTTTCGGCAAATATTAGCTTTCCAATTGTGTTTTTATTAATATTTTTAATATATTATCTGGCTAATACATTGTTGTTTCCTGCTATAAATCATTTACTTAAAAATTCTTATTCTAACGAAAATTTCGGGAAACTATATGGATATTCTTCAACAGTAAATAAAATTATGATGCTTATTTCAACTTTTTTATTTGGATTAATATTAGATTTTGATAATTACGCATTTACATATATCTATCCACTTGTAGCTTTGCTTGGAATATTGTCAATATATATTTTAACGAAAATTGAATATGAAGCATATTTAATTCCCTTAGTAAAAGATAAAATATCTGTTTCTATAAAAAGCTCTTTTATAAATATGGTTGCGATTTTTAAAAACAACAAGCCATTCAGAGATTTTGAAATCTCATTTATGTATTATGGTTTTGCTTGGATGTCAACAGCCGCAGTTATTACAATATTTTTTGAAAAATCATTAAATTTAAATTATTCCAGCATTGCTTTTTATAAAAATGCTTATAATACATTAGCAATAATTACATTACCATATTTTGGAAATTTAATTGGGAAAATAGACCCAAGAAAATTTGCGATTTTCACATTTGGTTCAATGCTTATGCATTTATTTTTTATGGCATTAACTGAATTTTTCCCTTTTTATTTTGATTTTTTTGGATTGAAAATTTATTATACTCTAATTATTTCATATGTTTTTTACGGAATTTTTTCAGCAACAATGGCCTTATTATGGTATATTGGTTCAGCTTATTTTTGCAAAAACGAAGAAGCTGCTGAATATCAATCAATACATTTAACAGTAACAGGTTTGAGAGGAGTTTTTGCACCATTAATTGGTATTTTCTTTTATGAATTAATGGGTTTTTCAGGTGTTTTTGGAATTTCTATTTTTACATTATTTATAGCAATGTATATTATGTACAATTCGATAAGAAAACAAAAAGATATTACAAGTAAATAGGAAACTTAGGTGAAGAAATTATTATCTACTTATGCTATTGTCTTTATTTTTATAATAATATCAACAATTTTATATAATAATCCTAAAGATGAAGATGAGTTTAAAAACGGTTATGACAGGGCAAATCATAATTATAAAATTAAAATAGACACATTATCTAAACATTTTAATCTTCCAAAAGAATATCTAATGGCTGTTATCGTGCTTGAATCTAGCGGAAAAAAAAATGTAACACCAAGATTTGAGAAAAAAGTGTATGAAAAGCTACTTTTAATTAAAAAAGGGAAATTAAATAAATTTGAAAATATAACAAAGTCTGATTTGAGCAAATTTTCAAAAAAAGAAATTAAGCTTTTAGCATATTCATATGGACCATTTCAAATAATGGGTTATAAATCAATTTTTCTTAATATTCCTTTTGATACATTAATTGGTAAAAACAATTTGTATTGGTCTGTAAAATGGATTAATATTACTTATGGCGATTATTTAAGAAAAAAAGAATATAAGCATGCTTTTCATATACATAATGCAGGAAAAGAATTTCCTAAAAATGGCAAACCATTTACTCATAATCCGGAATATGTTAAAAATGGCTTGATTTACATGGAATATTTTTCAAAAACCCTTTGATTGATTTACAATTAATTATCTCTGCTGGGTTTTTAAAAAGTATAACTAAATCCTGCAAATACAGCAAAACTATAAGGATAATTTTCTAAAACAGTATTTTGATTTATAATTGAATATTTAAATGTAGGCTCTATATTGAAATTGAAATTATTGTAGAAATTATAATTTAAGCCAAACCCAATCGTAGCATCATAAAGTAAAGGATTAATATCTTCATTTAATCCGGTCCATAAGTCTTGTTCTTCAATCATAATTGATGCCGAATTAGCAATCAAAATATTTGTTGAAATACCGCTTAGAATGTCTAAACCTACTTTTTTATCAATAATTTTGAATCTAATTATTACAGGTAGTTCAATGTATTTAAAATTGCTGACAAAATTCATGTCAAGAGAGTAAAAAGTTTCATCTCTATTTTTTGTTATAATTGCATCTCTGCCCATTTCATTAATATAACTAACTGGCTGTTGAATAAATTTTTCGCCAACAGGAGTATATACTTTCATTTCAGATTCTTCGTAAAAAGAAGTACTACTCATTAAATTTTCTGAAATTTGGCGCCTTTTTGAATAAAAAATACCCGATTGAATACTCCAACGCCTTGATATTTGATAATTTACGTTTAAACCACCTGAAAAAGAAGTAAGCGATTTATCTATAGTTTCATTTTCAGGAATACTTGATATTATCTCTGATTTAGCCGCAGAATTATCATTTTCTGGTTTTATTTCTTCTTCTTGATTTGCATTTTTTGCAAAAGAAAAAACCGGTGAAAATTTAGTTCCAAAAGTCCATTTAGATTTTTTATTTTGTTTATTAGCTATAAGGAAATCTCCATTATAGAGATTTCCTTCTGCTAATAACAAGGTATCGGTTAATAATTGGGTAAAAATTTTATTTCTCGAGTTTTTCTTAGAATCTTCATTGATATATGTTTTCCCATTTTCATTCAATGAAAATACACCTTTAGAAAAGTCGAAAAATTTAAATAAAAAACTGTTGTTGATTAAATTTTCATTCTCAATATTAATTTCATTATTTATAGATTTAATATTTATTGCTAATTCTGAATTTTCTTTAGTTTCAATTTTGCTTGATTTCAAGTCTTTTATGCTGTCTTCCTTGTCATTATTAACGAAATAGTTTTGTTTATCATTTTTTAAAAAATAGTTTGTATCGAAAATAATATTTTTCGATACTTGTTTTTTTAAATCATTAAATTCAGATGAAAAATATCCTAAACCAAAAGCAATTAAAATAGCAATAGCTGCAGCAATTTTTTGCATTCTAAATGAAAATTCTTTTGCTTTTTCCTTTTTTAGATTGCTTTGTATATTCTTGAAAATATAACTAGGCACATCTTCCTGATAATCAGTTAGATAATCGGAAAATAATTCGTCAATATCATTTCGTTCTCTTAACATCTTTTTTGTTGTTCTTCTTTTGGCAAAATAAAATGTTTTTCAACTTTTAATTGTAATATTTTTCTGGCACGAGATAAATTTGATTTAGAAGTGCCAATCGAAATATTTAAAATTTCACTAACTTCTTTATGCGAAAAACCATCAATTGCGTACATATTAAAAACCATTTTGTATGCTGGTGGTAATTCTTGAACAAGTTTCAATAAGTCTTCTGCTGAAATATCTTCAATAATTTCATTTGAAATAAATTTTTCATTTATTTCCTGATTATCACTGATAGAAAACATTTGAAATTGTTTTCTGTATCTTTCTAAAGCAGTATTTATCATAATGCGTCTTATCCAGCCTTCAAAAGAGCCTTTCCACTTGTAAGAAGAAATATTTGTTAATACTTTAATAAACCCATCTTGCAACACATCCTCTGCTGCCGAATAATCTTTTGTATATCTTAAGCATAGGCCAAACATCTTCTTAGAGTACTTTTTAAATAAAGCCTCTTGTGCTTCAGCTTTACCTGCAACACAACCTTTTATGATGTCTTCTGTCTCTATCAAAATAGCCTTTTGGAAAATGTATTTCCCAAAATTACATTAATATGATGAATGATGAAATAAAAAGGTTGCGTTATTTAATTATTTTATCAAAAAAAGCTTTTTTAGCTACATTATTTTTATTGCTGGTTTGCAAATTATCAATCAAATGAATAAACTTAAATAATGGTAATAGCTTTTGGTCAAAGAAATTAAAAATTTTGCATCTTTTTAGCAACTTTATGCATCTTAAATATAAAGGATTACAGTTTTATGAATCTATTTTTTAAAATATTATTTTTCTTAATGATTTCCACTTTGCTTATTGTGTGTAAAAAAGAGCAAAATAGTGAAGTATTGCCACAAGAATACAAAATTGATTCTAAAGTAAAATTTGGCATTAATAGAGCTAATTCATCAGGTTTAAATTTATTTAAAGCAGAACTTTCGTTAAATCCTGAAGCCGAGAATGTAATAATATCTCCTTTGACAATAAATAATCCTCTTAAATTATTAAATAATGATTTAAGAGAAAATGTTTACAGCTTTATTATCAGCAATAATTTTAATAAAAATGAAGTGGAAATGCCTTTTTATTATAGTCCATGTAATAGTGGATTGCATAAGATGATTTCAAATACTGATTTTATTAATTATTATTCTGACAGGAATATTTCTTCAATTGAGATTCCTTTAAAACAGCATAACTACATTATACAAATTATAATTTCTAATTCAGAAAAATCAATTAATGAGATTGCCAGAGAAATAAGTATATCTGGAATAAAAAAAATAAGCGAAAATTACAGAAAAAAAAAGATGCAAGTTTTTTTTCCAAAATTTCATCTAAAATATGTTGTTAAAACTTCAGCAGAAAAATTTTCTGAAACAAGTAATTCTAATCATGCTGTTATAATGAGAGTTGATAATAGCAAAGCACAAAATAGTTTATTGTTTTATAAAAATAAAAATTCCGAAAACTCATTTATTATTAACAGACCTTTTATTTTTATAATTAAAGAAAATACTAGCGGAGCAATATTATTTTTCGGCAAAATTTGCAATCCAATAAATTATTCGGTTATTTAATCATCATAATTTAAAATAAATTTTCTTAATTTATCGAGTGCTTTTGACGAAGCTCTTCTTATATTGATATCTCTTCTTGTCCCAAATGAATATTTTTTTACTGAAATTCCATCAGGACCAGCAACTGCTATCCAAGTAGTGCCAATTGGTTTTTCATCAGTTCCGCCATCAGGTCCGGCAATGCCTGAAGTTGCTATTGCATAATCTGTATTAAATAACTTTTTAATTCCCAAAGCCATTTGTGTAACTACTTCTTTGCTTACAGCACCATGTTTCTCAATGTCTCCTTTATTAACATTTAATATTTTTTCTTTTATTTCATTTGAATATGCAATAACAGAACCTTTAAAATATGAAGAACTTCCATTAATAGAAGTGATTAAGCGAGCAATATTTCCTCCTGTACAACTTTCGGCAGTTGATAATGTTGCATTTCTTTCTTTTAAAATTATTCCTATTACTTCTTGAAGCGTTTGTTTTTCGTATCCGAAAATTGATTTTTTTATCAGTTTTGTAAGTTCAATTTCTGCATATTCAATAATGGATTCCAGCTCTTTTTTATCATCACCGATAATGCTCAGTCTAAGTCTAAGATGCTCAGGTGAAGGTAGATAAGCAAGTTTCAAATTTTTATTTAAATTTGTTTCCCAATCTTCAATTATTTTTGCCATTGATGATTCAGGAATTCCGTGTGTGAGAATAGTTCTGTGGATAATAACTGGCAGTTTGAATTTTTCTTTTATTAAAGGAATAACTCCGCCAGAAATTAATTCCTTCATTTCAAAAGGAATTCCGGGTAAGCTAACAAATACTTGTCCGTTTTTTTCAAACCACATTCCAGAAGCTGTTCCAAAATAATTTCTTATTACAGTACATTTTTCAGGTAATTCAGCTTGTTTTCTATTTTCCTCTAAAAGCGGGATATTTCTGGTTTCAAAGAATTTTTCAATGTCTTTAAAAACTTCATCGTTAAAAATAAGTTTAGAATCAAAAAAATTGCATAAAGTTTTTTTTGTAATATCATCTTTTGTTGGGCCTAAGCCTCCAGTCATAATAACGATATCAGTTTCTTTTGAGATATTACTTAAAGTATCTAATATATGTTTTTCAGAATCAGAAATAGAAAGTATTTGATTTACTTTTATTCCGTTTAAATTTAGTTGTTCTGCAATCCATGCAGAATTGCTATCGATAATTTGGCCAATTAGTATTTCATCACCAATTGTTATAATTTCTGCTTTCATTTTATGTGATATTAATTTATTGTACTATTTAAAGAATTACTTTTTATTGACAAAATTCTTTGATAAAGGCTTGGATGTGAATAATATACAAAAATATATGCAGGATGAGGAGTTAAATTACTAAGGCTATTTGCCGATAATTTTTTTAATGCTGAAATTAAATTATTTCCCATTTCATAATCAGCTGCAAATTTGTCAGCTTGATATTCATTTTTTCTTGAAAATATATTCATAGCAAAACCGATAATTGTAGAAATTGGACTAAATAAAATCCCAAAAGCAATAATCCCAAGTTCAAAAGTAACTTTGTCGCTGCCAAGTGCTTTAGAAAGATTAATATTATCAATAAATAATGATAGAATAAAGAAAATAATTCCTGTTTGTAAAATAGAAAATATCATTGAATATAGAGTGTGTTTTAGTTTATAATGTCCTATTTCATGAGCAAGTACTGCTACAATTTCATTTGTTTTCAAATCATTTATAAGAGTATCATACAATACGATTCTTTTTTTCTTTCCTAAACCTGTAAAATATGCATTTGCTTTTGATGAACGCTTTGAACCATCAATAACAAAAATGTTTTCAACTTTAAAACCGGCTTTTTGGCTGAATTTATTTATGGCGTCTTTTAATTCTCCTTCTTCTAAAGGCGTTTGTTTGTTAAAAAGAGGAACAATCAAATTTGAATAAAACATGGCTATAAATATTGAAAATACACTTATAAGAATCCAAGCATAAATCCAAAACATATCAGTTGTTTCGTAATAGAACCATACAATTATTGCTAAAATTAATCCGCCAATCAGAATTGTTAACAATAATGATTTTATTTTATCAAGGATAAAAGTTTTAACAGTAGTTTTATTAAATCCGAATTTTTCTTCGATTACAAAAGTGGAATATATATCAAAAGGTATATTTAAAATATCAGAAAGAAGGAAAAGAATACCAAAAAACAACAACGAAATAATAACCGGATTTTCTGAATATTGAGCAGCAATATTATCGAAATAAGCAAATCCGCCTAGGAATAACATTATTAAAATTAAAATTAGCTGAAAAGAACTTGAAAAAAGAGCGAATTTACTATTTACGCTTCCATATTCCTGCGATTTTAAATATTTCTCAGCATCATAAATATCTTCTAATTCAAGAGGCAGTTTTTTGTTTCGCCACGATGAATTAAGCTTATCGAGAGTTCTTGAAAAAATAAACTCAAATATTATTATTGCAATTATTATATAAAAAATTGTTTCGTACATATTTAATAAATTTTATTTTAAATTTGGCAAATATACCAAAACTTTGATATATAAATTTTAAAATAATGTAAAGATTATTTGTAATTTATTGCAAAATTCTATTATTTTAACAGTAATATTGGTTACTTATTTTGTAATTATTTTTTGCGCTAGTTTAAAAAATTAATAAAATAAAAAATATGAAAAAGTTTTTCAAATGGTTTTTTGTGTTAATAATTCTAATTGGAATTTCTGTTGGAGCATGGTATGTTTATGATAACTATATTGCTGAAAACAATGTAAGAAACGATTTTAGCGTTGTTCCGGCAGATGCTGTTTTTGTAATTGAAACTTCTAATTTAAGTGAGGCATGGACTGCAATTAGTGAAAGTAATATTTGGAAACATCTATTACAAAATGAGCATTTTAAAGATATTAACGATTATGCTGTTTTACTTGATGATTATCTAAAAAGAAATACAGCCATTGGATTGATATTGAAAAATAGAGAAATGTTGGTTTCAGCTCACATGATTTCAGGAGTAGATTATGATTTTTTATTTGTTATTGATTTACAAACATCAAAATCTATTTCAAAAGCATTTAATGCTTTAGATTTAGTTGAAGGATATAAAGTGAAAAAGAGAAAGTTTCATGAAGTAGAAATTATTGAATTTATTGATTTAAATCAGCCAGATAGTGCAATTTATTTTGCGGTTGTAGATAATTTATTAATTGCAACTTTTACAGGCGAACTAATTGAAAGAGCAATTGATAGTAAAGATTCAGGTTTTTGGAAGAAAAATAAACAATATCAAGAAGTTGCAGGAGAATTAAGTTCAAATAGATTGTTTAAATTTTATTTTAATTATAAGCAATTACCAAACTTTTTGAATATTTATGCCGATGATATGAACGAATATAGTCTGGCATTAGCAAATTTATTAGTTTACTCAGCTTTTAATATGAACTTATATAATAATAGACTAAGTTTTGATGGATTTACTGTTTTGGATTCGTTACCTTCATATTTAAGTGCTCTTTCTGATGTTAAACCTGGTAAAATTAGTGCATATGAAATAATTTCGAATCAAACAGCTTTATATTTTTCTATCAGTTTTAAAAGCTATAATATGTTGTTTCAGAGTTTGATTAGCCAGTATGCAACTGGAAACGCGAAAGACATGGAAGACTACAGCAAAAATGTTAATCTGATTGAAAAGTTACTTGGAATTAATATGCAAGAAGACTTTTTTGATTGGATTGGTGAAGAAATTGCATTTGTAAAACTGCTTCCTAAAAACAGCGCAAGACTTGAAGATGTTATAGTTGCAGTAAATGCGATTGATATAAATAATGCGAAAAAAGGATTAAATCATATTACAAAACAAATAAGAAAAAGAAGTCCATTAAAATTTGATATAATCAATTATAAAAATTTCGAAATAAACTATTTAGAAAGAAAAGGTTTTTTTAAAATGTTTTTTGGAAAGTTGTTTGAAAAATTGGAAAAACCGTATTTTACTTATATTGAAGATTTTGTGGTTTTTAGTAATTCTCTGGATGCATTAAAAGAAATTATTGATGATTATTTAAAAGGACACACATTGTCTCATAAGCAATCATTTATGGATTTCAAAGACGAATTTGAGCAAAAATCTAATATTACTATATTTCTTCAAATGCCAAAATTGTATTCTAATATTTACACTTTTTCAAATGATGAAACAAAAAAATCCATAAAAGAAAATAAAGATTTAATTCTGAGTTTTAATAGAATTGGATTTCAGTTAGTTTCAAAAGGAGATTTGTTTAAAACTATTATGATAGCAGATTATAATGAAGATGCTGCTTTATATGAAGAACTTGAAAAGTTTGAGAAAAAAGCATCCGATGATTTGCAGAAAGAACAATTTGATTCATTAACATTTAAAATAATTCTGGAAGATTCAATATTGAAAAATGATGGACCTTATAGAGCTTATTATGCAGATAATAAGACAATTAGGTTTGAAGGACGAATAACTAACCATTTATTAAATAATCTTTGGCGCTCATATTATCCAAGTGGAAATTTGAAAAGCTCAGTAAATTATAAAGAAGGCAATGTTGATGGAGTTGCATTTTTCTTCTATGATGATAAAAATGAGAATAAATTAGCCGAAATAAATTATGAAAATGATTTAATTAACGGTCTTTATCAAGAATTTTACGAAAATGGAGCTCAAAAAGCAAATCTTAATTGTGAAGATGGAAAATTAGATGGCGATGCTGAATTTTATTACAAAACAGGAAGTATAAAAATAAAAGGCAAATATAAAGATAATGAAAAACGAGGCAAATGGATTTTTTATGATGAAAAGGGAAACATCATTAATAAAGAAAGAATGAAAAGGAATCCAAGTAATTAATGTTTTTTAATGAAAAAATCTTTTAGCAAAATAATAGAAAAGTATTAAAATGGAACATAATTAAATAAAAATCATTGTAGGTTGATAAAAAAATCATTATTTTGTTGACTTAATTATAAATTATTTAAAATCTTAAAAAGTGAGAAGAATAGAAGAATCAGAATTAATATTAAATAAAGACGGAAGCATTTTTCATTTACACCTTTTACCTGAGCAAATTGCTGAAAATGTTATTTTAGTTGGCGATCAGGACAGAGTTGAAATGGTATCAAAGCATTTTGATAAAATTGAATATGAAGTTCAAAACAGAGAATTTAGAACAAATACTGGAATTTATAAAGGCAAAAGAATATCAGTTGTTTCTACAGGTATAGGAACAGATAATATTGATATAGTTTTGAATGAATTAGATGCAATTTGCAATATTGATTTGAAAACCAGAATAGCTAAAGATAGTCATAAAGCCTTGAATATAATTAGGATAGGCACATCAGGTGCTATTCAGGAAGATATTCCGGTAGATACGCCAGTAATTTCAGAAATGGCAATTGGGTTTGATGGTTTATTATCATATTATGCAAATAGAGATGAAATTTGTAATCTGGAAATAGAAAAAGCATTTTTAGAACATACAAACTGGTATTCAAAATTAGCAGTCCCATATTTTATAAACTCGTCACCGCATTTGTTAAATGTAATTGGGAAAGATATGATTAAAGGCTTAACAATTTCAGCACCAGGATTTTATGCGCCACAAGGAAGAGTTTTAAGATTGCCTTTAAATGATTCTGGTTTGAATGACAAAATAGCTTCGTTTAAATTTAATAATAAAAGAATTACAAATTTTGAAATGGAAAGTTCTGCAATTTATGGATTGTCTAAACTTTTAGGACACAATGCTGTAACTGTTTGTAATATAATTGCTAATAGAGTTAGAAAGGAATACAGCGAAGATTATAAAAAATCAATGGAAATACTAATTGAAAAAATTCTGACTCGAATATTAGACTTATAAAATAAAAAAAATGGAGTTGAATGTTCCAGAGTTAAAAGCAATGCTAAAACTTATTGACGACCCAGATAATGTCGTTTTTGATGCTGTAAGAGAAAAACTTTTGGAGTGGGGCGTGATTGCAGTTAAAGAGTTAAAATCTAATATTGAAGACAATTCAGAAAATAAGCTTTTAATTGAAAGAACAAATGCCATTGTTAAAGAAATTGAGTATACTGCAACTCTTAATTCGTTTAAAAATTGGGTTGTAGAAGGAGGTGAAGATTTACTTAAAGGTGTTTATCTAGTTGCAAAATATAATACAAACGATATAGATTTTTATACTATTTCTCAAAAAATAGAAAAAATTAAAAGAGATGCTTGGCTGCAAATGAATGAAAACTTAACACCTTTAGAACAAATTAAAGTGCTGAATCATATAATATTCAATATTCATAAATTTACCAGAAATACAATAGATTTCTATTCACCTAATAACTCATTTATAGATAAAGTTTTAGATAATAGAAAAGGTAATCCCATAGCTTTGGCTATAATTTATTTAATGGTGGGAGTAAGGCTGGGTTTACCTTTGTATGGAGTAAATTTACCTAAAAATTTCATTCTTGCATATGTTGAAGAACTTTACGATTCAGGATTAGAAACTGATTTGGAAAATAAAATAGTGTCGTTTTATATTAATCCATATAATAATGGAGCTGTATTAACAAAAAGAGAAATTGATTATTTTTTAAAACAACAACAAATAAAATCTTTAGATTCATTTTATACACCATGTGATAATTTAACTATAGTTCAAAGGCTTGTTGTAAATTTAATTTACTCATACGAAAAACTTGAAAATCATATTAAAGTACATGAGTTAAAAAAATTTGAAGAAGTATTTAAAAATAAGCTGCCAGATATAACTTATTGATTTTGGCCTCGGTTTTTAAATTAATGAAAAGGAAATTAGAAATTAGTAATTAAAAATAAACTTCTAATATTCTTAGTCGCTAATTGCCTGTTTACTAATTACTTGCAAAAAATCAAATAAGCCATATATTTAAAATATCACAAAAAAATCTTAACTGTAGCGATTATTATTTCTATTGCTTTTATACTTATTCGATTTCGATTTTAAGTCCATCATATGCAAACTTAACATTTTCGGGAAGTTCTAATTCCACATCTGCTTGCAAACCCATTAAATGGCTAATATGTGTTAAATAAGCCATTTCAGGCTTTATCTCATCTATAAAATTTAAAGCTTCTTGTAAATTAAAATGAGAAATATGTTTTTTTTTTCTTAAAGCATTAATAACAATAATTTTTGAACCTATAATCTTATTCTTCTCAACATCACTAATACTATTTGTATCAGTAATATAGCTGAAATCTTTTATTCTAAATCCAAAAATTGGAAGTTTATAATGCATAACTCTTATCGGTGTAACATCAATCCCACAAATCTTAATAGTCTTATTATCAATAACATGCATTTCCATTTCAGGAATTCCGGGATATTTAAACTCAGCAAAAACATATGCGTATTCTCTTTTTAATGCTTCATGAACTCGTTGTTCTGCATAAATATCCATCGGTTTTTTATGAATATAATTAAAGGCTCTAATATCGTCTAATCCTGCAATGTGGTCTTTGTGCTCGTGAGTGAATAAAATTGCATCTAATTTTTTCACATTTTCACGTAGCATTTGTTGTCTAAAATCAGGACCGGTATCAATAACAATTGTTTTGTCATTAATTTCAATCATAATGCTCGACCTTAAACGTTTGTCTTTTGAGTCTTTTGATTTGCAAACATCACATTCACATGCAATTACAGGAACACCTTGAGATGTTCCTGTTCCTAAAAATGTTACTTTCAATTAATAGATATTTTTATATTTTCGTCCAGTTTATTATTGCTCTGCATATAACTTTTTCATCAGATTTTCTTCTTATTTCATGATTAAAAACAAATTCATTATTTTCAATATTTGTTCGAAAAATTTCAAGTTCATTAGCATATGTGGCTTCTGCAAGATAGTTGATTTCAAATATTTTCACATTATAAGTTTTTAACCAATCATAATCATATGAATCGAGTAAAATTCTAATATATTTTAAATTATTTACATGAAAATTTACGTCTAAATCGCTATATCTGATTTTATAATTTTCAATTTTTGTTAAGTTAGTTTCAGATTTTATTTTAGAAATATCAGAATTTAACGATAACTTATTTGGATTAGTATTAATATCCATTTTCATATTATCCACTAACTTTGGTCTTTTAGTTTGAGTATCTAAAAGCATCCAACCAGTTGAAGCAGCAATAATTTTTTCGTCTTCAGAATTATGAATTTCAAAATCTCTTCGAGAGAAAAATTTTTCTCTACTTACAACCCACGTGCTAACTTCTATATTATCAGACCAATAAGGGTATTTTTCAACTTCAATTTTTAAACGAGTTAAAACCCACATTTGTTTATTTTCAGCCATTTGGCTAAATCCAAAACCATTTACCGATGCATGATTTCCGGCTATTTCTTGAAAAATTCCGGCTATTGATTGAATTGTAGCTTTTCCTTTTAAATCTATTTGGTAAGAAGTGATTTTTGTTTTTTCTATTCCTATAATTTGATTTTTTAAAGACATTGTTTTTATTAATTTTTTAATATAGAGTTATATAGATGATTAAATTTCTGCAAATATACTAATTTAGTATTAAGCTGGCATATTAATCATTTCAAACTTTAAAGAAGTTAACCATTTTTCTAAGTTGACTTGCCTGTTCTGCTAGTTCTTCAGCATTTGCAGCTGTTTCTTCAGATGTGCCTGCTAATTTTTGTACACTGTTATTTAATTCTGAAATACTTAGATTGATTTGTTCAGCACTTCTTTCTTGTTCAATATTATTTAAAATAATTTCTTGAATTACTTTTGATGTATTTTTTATTTCAGGAACAATTTCTTTAGAAATACTTTTTGTTTCACTTGCTATTTTTGTGCTTTTATTTGATATTTCTTGAATTTCACTAGCCGATATTTTACTTTTTTCAGCTAAATTACCAACTTCTTTGGCAACTACACTAAATCCTTTTCCATATTCTCCGGCGTTAGCAGCTTCAACTGCTGCATTTAGTGATAAAATATTTGTTTGAAATGCTATATCGTTTATTATATTAATTTTTTGGGCTATCAAATTTAAAGAATCAACTGATTTTTCAACATTAGTATTGTTTAATTCTATTTTATTTACAGTCTTATTAACAATTTTACCGGCTTCGTGTGCTTTTGTAGTGTTTAATTTTGTGTTTGAAAGTATTTGTTCAATAGTTGAAGCTACTTCCTCAAAAGAAGCTGCCTGTTCCGCAGATATATTTGACATTTCCTGTGAATTTGTTTGTAATTCATTACTAACATTTGCTAATATTACAGCTGCATTTTGAACATTATTTACAATTTTTTTATAATGATTAATCATTTGATAAAAAGTAGCTGCCATTTCACTTAATTCGTTATCAAATTTGAGTATTACTTTATTTTCAGCAATATTAAGATTACCTTTTTGAGCATTTACCATTTGTTCTTTTAATTCTTTCAAAGGAGTTCCTACTTTTTTATTCATGAAAATATAAATTGCCTGTAAAACAAAAACAACAACAGGTACTGCCCAAAAAAGATTTATAATTCCATAAGCACCAACAATGTATGCAACAATAATTGAAATAATTATTGGAGTAGACATAATCATACCAATAGTATAATTTATAGTTTTTTTAAAAATCAACCAAAATACAATAATGTGAGCTGGCACAAGAATTACCAAGAATATTATCAAAAATGTTAAAGTATTATTAGTCATTGTGCTGAAGTATTATTTAAATTATTTTTAAAAATAAAAACTTTCTATAAAACAATACGATAATAATAATAAATTTTAATAATTAAATCAGCATTTTTATTTCCCAAAAAAACTTATGGTTGTTTTGGGAAATAAAAATTAGTAAATCTAATTTTTAGAAAAGAGATATTTATTACATTAAATGCTTGTGTTACAATAAGTTATAATTGCATTAGATTATTTCGATTGCTTTAATTTATTATAGTAAGTTATTAGTTTAATTAAATCATTTTCATCTTGACAAGAAATTTTCTCTTTTTTTATAAAGTCAGAAATTTCATCTTTTTTATCTGAAAGTATATTTTTTAATGATTTATTATTTTTTATTGCGATTGGTGAATTTTCGTTTAAAAATAATAAATATTGATCTTTTAATCTTATAAATTCTGCAGGACTAGCTCCAACATAAGGTTTTTCTTCTCCTTGCTCTTTAAATCTAACTCTGTTTTTTGCTAATAAATAGCAATCACCTTCAACTAATAATTTATAATAAGAATTTTTTTTAGAATCACTTTTGTCATTATAATATATAAAAGTGGAGTTAAGAATCTTAATTTTTTGAAATATTTCCGGATTACTTATTGCATAAACTTCATTCTCTTTTTGAAATTCAATTTGATTGTTAAAAATATTATATCTTAAATGAATTGAAAATATACTGTCTTTTGATAAATAGATTTTACTTTCCACAAAATCATCTGTAAGATAAGGACTTCCTTTAATTTCAGAATATGATAATTTATTAACTTCACCAGGATGAATAAATTGATAATGAAAAAAATCATCAACAGCTTTATTTATTCCCTGGCAGGAAACAATATTTGAATTTAAAAGGGAATAAAAAATTAGGAAGCTTAAGTTTTTCATGATAGAAGTTATTTTTGTTTAATACAAAAATACTCCTTTTTTAAATATTAGTGTTTTTTTGATTCTAGTTTGTTAAATATTTTATCTCCATAAATAAACAAATTAATTTTTATTATTGTTTAGAAGGCTTAATTATATGTGTAAGTTGATATTTAAAAATACAAAAATTTTATAAAAAAATAACTGCATGCATAATATTAAAAAAAAAAAAATGTACTTTAGATAAATTTTTTTTTAAGATGATTGATAAAATATTAACAAAAATTGCAGTTCAACCACCATATTTTGCTTTAAAAGACTTATCTATTGAAAAAGAGGGAGTTATAAAAGCTAAAATACATAAAGAGCAACAAAAAAACAACGAAATATGTGTTATTCCGGCAGCAGAAGTTGGCAGACATCTTGCAATTTTGGGTTCTTGTTCTATTTCTTTAAAAATGCCTGATAATTTGAAGTATTATTATTTAGCTATAAATGCAGATGTAACAAGAATTTCATGCAAAAATGATGATTCTGAGTTATACGGAACAGCTGAAACAATTTATATAAATAAAAGAAATGGATATGTTGAAACAAACTTATATAATAGTTTCGGTGTTCATTTGTATAATGTTGTCATAAAATATTATTTCATGCAAAATGTTATGTTTGAAAAAATATTTGATAAATACAAAAGTGCCAAAATTTTAAAACATTTTGGAAATCCATATCTCAATGAAATAAAATTGCAAGATTATGTGATAAAAAACAATAAACTTGAAGCTACATTAGGACCATTAGAGCCATATCAATGTTCTGGACATTTCCCTAATTACGAAGCCATTCCAATAGCAATATTAATGCATCAAATGAGCTTGGCTGCCGGTAAATTATTTGCACATATTTATGGAGATGAGAATTTAAAATACTTAGTTTTAGATGGAAAAATAAAGGCTGATAATTTAGCTTTTGCCGGCGATACAGTTAAAATTATAATTTATTATTTAGAAAACAGTTACCAAAATTTTAATTGTCTGGCTCTTTCTATAAATGGAAAAGAATATGGATCTATGCGTCTTGCATTAAAACCTATTACTCAAGAACTAAATTTAGAAAAATACAATCCGAATTACAAAATAGATTTTAACAATTAATCAAAATTTCAATCAAAACGGGTGAGTTTATAAAACAAAGAAAATCAAGCTGCTAATGTAAAATGTAATTAACAGTTTGATTTTTTAATTCGTTCTAAAGAATGAAATTAAATCGTTTAAATGTTCAGCTTGACTTGAAAGTTCTTCTGCACTTGCCGCTGTTTCTTCAGAGTTACTTGCTAAATTTTGAAGCGAATTATTTAGTTGTATAAGCGAAGTATTTATTTGCATTGCATTTAATTCTTGTTCTTTTCCGGCGCTAACTATTTCTTTAATAAGTTTTTCAGTGTTTTTTATTTCAGGAATAATGCTTTTTGAAATTTCACTTGCTTTAAGCGCAGTATCTGAACTTTTATTTGAGATTTCACTAATTTCATTAGCCGAAAGCTTGCTTCTTTCTGCTAATTTTCCAACTTCATTGGCTACAACACCAAAACCTTTTCCGGCTTTTCCTGCTCTAGCAGCTTCTATTGCAGCATTTAGCGAAAGTATATTTGTTTGAAAAGCAATATCGTTTATGATATTTATTTTATCCGAAATTGCTGTTAATGAATCAACTGCATTTTGTACACTTATGCTGTTTTCTTCGATTTTTAAGGCCGAATTGGAAACAACAGTTTCAGTTTTTTGAGCATTTAAATTGTTATCTTTTGCTTTTTCTGCAATTTGGCTTATTGATGCAGAAACTTGTTCGAAAGATGCAGATTGTTCTGATGCAACATTAGCCATTTCCTGAGCACTCATATTCATTTCATAACTAACTGTTGTCAAAATACTTGATGCTTCTTTTACATCAACTACAATGCTTTTCAAATGAGTAATCATATTATTAAGCGATTCCGAAATAATACCAATCTCATTTTTATATTTAAAATAATCTTTTTTTATAGTTATTTCTAATTCTTCACCTGAAACAGAATTCACATTATTAGCAAGTTCTCTTATAGGAAATCCAACTTTTTTATGAATAATATAATAACCTAAAAGAAGAGTGGCAACTGCTATAGGAACAGCCCAAAATAAATGCTGAAGGCCTTCAGTTCCAATAACATATGTAAAAAAAGTAATAATAACTATAGGAAATGTCATTGACATTCCTATAACAAATGTTATAGTGTTCTTAAAAATTAAGTAAAATACGGCAATTGTTCCTGGTGTTATAACTAAAAAGAGAATCAGAAAAAAAACTGTTAAATTATTCATAGCTGTTAAATTTAGTTTAATGGCAATCGTAGGAACAAGATACGAATTTTGTACTATTTACAAAAAAAAAGGCTGCTTAAAAAAGCAGCCTCTAATAAAAAATATTATTGTAAGTTTATTTAACTTCTTCAAAATCAACATCTGTAACATCATCTTCACCTTTGTTTTCGGCTTGTTGTTGACTTGTATTAGGGTTTTGAGATTGTTCTTGTTGCGCTTGAGCATTGTACATCTCTTGAGATGCAGCTTGAAAAACATCATTAAGCTCTTTTGTAGCTGAATCTATTCCTGCTATATCCTGAGTTTTATGTGCATCTTTTAATTTAATTAATGCTGCTTCAATTGGTCCTTTTTTATCAGAAGGAAGTTTGTCGCCAAATTCTTTTAATTGTTTCTCTGTCTGAAAAATAAGGCTGTCTGCGTTATTTAATTTATCAATTCTCTCTTTTTCAGCTTTATCTTTTTCTTCATTTTCTTTAGCTTCATTTTTCATTCTTTCAATTTCGGCATCAGTAAGGCCTGAAGAAGCTTCAATTCTAATACTTTGTACTTTACCTGTTCCTTTGTCTTTAGCCGAAACATTTAATATTCCGTTTGCATCAATATCAAAAGTTACTTCAATTTGAGGTACACCTCTTGGTGCTGGCGGAATACTGTCTAAATGAAATCTACCAATTGTTTTATTATCTTTAGCCATTGGTCTTTCACCTTGTAAAACATGAATTTCTACAGACGGTTGATTATCAACTGCTGTTGTAAAAGTTTCAGATTTTTTTGTTGGTATTGTAGTATTTGATTCAATTAACTTTGTCATTACTTGTCCCATTGTTTCAATACCAAGAGAAAGAGGCGTAACATCCAATAAAAGAACATCAGTAACTTCACCTGTTAATACACCACCTTGAATTGCAGCACCAATAGCAACAACCTCGTCAGGGTTAACACCTTTTGAAGCTTCTCGCCCAAAAAGTTCTTTTACTTTATCTTGAATAGCAGGAATTCTGGTAGAACCTCCTACTAAAATAACTTCGTCAATTTCAGATATGCTTAATCCAGAGTCTTTTATGGCAGCATTACATGGTCCAATAACATCTTGAATTAATTTATCTGCAAGTTTTTCAAAATTTGCTCTAGTTAAAGTTTTAACAAGATGTTTTGGAATTCCATCAACCGGCATAATATATGGTAGATTAATTTCAGTGCTTGAACTGCTTGATAATTCAATTTTAGCTTTTTCTGCAGCTTCTTTAAGTCTTTGAAGCGCCATTGGATCTTTTCTTAAATCAAGATTGTGCTCGTTTTTAAATTCATCTGCTAACCAATCAATTATAACTTGATCAAAGTCATCACCGCCAAGGTGAGTATTACCATTTGTAGATTTTACTTCAAAAACACCATCTCCTAATTCTAGTATTGAGATATCAAAAGTACCACCACCAAGGTCGAAAACTGCAACGTTAATGTCTTTACCCTTTTTATCTAAACCATAAGCAAGTGATGCTGCAGTTGGTTCATTAATAATTCTTTTTACAATCAAACCCGCAATTTCACCGGCTTCTTTGGTAGCTTGCCTTTGCGAATCAGAAAAATAGGCAGGCACTGTAATAACGGCTTCTGTAACTTCTTGTCCAAGATAGTCTTCAGCGGTTTTTTTCATTTTTTGAAGAACCATAGCTGAAATTTCTTGCGGTGAGTATTCTCTATCGTCAATTAACACTCTTGGAGTATTATTTTTCCCTTTAATAACTTTATAAGGTACTCTGCCAATTTCCTTAGAAACTCTGTCAAATGTTTCACCCATAAATCTTTTTATAGAAGAAATAGTTTTTTCAGGGTTTGTAATTGCTTGCCTTTTTGCAGGATCACCAACTTTTCTTTCGCTGCCTTCAATAAATGCAACTATTGATGGAGTTGTTCTTTTACCTTCGCTATTTGGAATAACAACAGGTTCGCTACCTTCCATTACTGATACGCATGAGTTTGTTGTACCTAGGTCTATCCCAATGATTTTTCCCATTTTTATAATATTTAATTTGTTATTTGTTATTTCTAATTTTCGTTTTGTTTTATTCAATCATTATGCCAGTGTTTTTTTATTCTTTTTAGATGAAAAATTGACTTGTTTTAATGTTTTTGTTAAAGAAGTTTGACAAAAACACTGACAAAAAGACATAAATGTGATAATCTTTGTCATTTGAGATATATAATTTAACTTTGTTTATTATAATTGCAGAAAATATTAATTTTTATAAAGATATTATGTCAGTTCATTCTAATATAAAAAGAGTAACCACTCATGTTCTTCATGAAATGAAGCTGAGAGGCGAAAAAATTGCTATGTTGACTGCCTATGATTATTCTATGGCTAAAATAATAGATCAGGCAGGTATTGATGTGATATTAGTTGGCGATTCTGCTTCTAATGTTATGGCCGGTCATGAATCAACATTGCCAATTACATTGGATCAGATGATATATCATGCAAGTTCTGTTTTAAGGGCTGTAAAAAGAGCATTGGTTGTTGTTGATTTGCCTTTTGGAACATATCAGGGAAACTCAAAATTAGCTTTATCTGCAGCAATTCAAATAATGAAAGAAACTGGTGCTCATGCAGTTAAGGTTGAAGGTGGACTTGAAATCAAAGAGTCTATTGAAAGAATATTAAGTGCTGGAATACCTGTTTTAGGACATTTAGGTTTAACGCCTCAATCTATTCATAAATTTGGTACTTATGTAGTTAGAGCAAAAGAAGAAGAAGAAGCAAAAAAACTTATTGAAGATGCTCATATTCTTGAAGATACAGGATGTTTTGGAATTGTTTTAGAAAAAATTCCGGCAAAACTGGCAGGACAAGTTGCTTCTGAGTTGCATATTCCAATAATTGGAATTGGTGCAGGTAATAAAGTTGATGGGCAAGTGCTTGTAATTCATGATATGCTGGGAATTACACAGGCTTTTTCACCAAGGTTTTTGAGGAGATATCATAATTTATCTGAAGAAATAAAAGGTGCTGTTAATAACTATATTAAAGATGTTAAAGATGTTGATTTTCCTAATGAAAATGAATCTTACTAACTAAATTTTTAGATAATATGTTTGTTTTTAATGAAAAGATAATTAAATATTTTTTGATTATTATTTTGCAATTATTTTTAATCCAGTGTAATTTTTCTGATTTCAACGAAGATTCTAATGGGTTGTATTACAAGCATTTAATAGAAAATAAAGATGGTTTAAAACCTGAATTTAGTGATTTTGTAGAACTTAAAATAAAATATGCTGATAGCAAAGACTCTTTATTATTTGATTCAAAGGAAATTGATGGACCATTTAGAGTTGAGTTAAAAGTTGAAAATAAAAATAAACTGAGCATTGAAAATGCAATTATGCATTTAAAAGTAGGTGAAAGAGCTATTTTTAAAATGCCTGCCGATTCATTTTATATTAATAGTAATCAAAATCTGCCTGAAGGGATAGAGGAATTATCGTTGTTAACATTTGATATTGAGCTTGTTAGAATTTTATCTGTGGATGAAATTAAAATTGAGAGAGAAAAATATTTTGCAGCATTAAAAAAAGCTGAAGATGAAATTATAGAACAATATATTGCTGATAATAATATAAATATTGAGCCAAGTATATCAGGTTTATATAAAATTATTGAAAAATCAGGAAATGGAATTGAAGCAAAACCAGGTTTTAGATTAAGAGTTAATTATGTTGGCAAATTTATTAATGGAGAAAAATTCGATTCATCTTATGATAGAAATACACCATTTGAATTTGTTTTAGGTAAATCAGAAGTAATAGCTGCTTGGGAAGAAGGATTTGTAAAAATGAAAGAAGGTACAAAAGCTAAGTTTATTATTCCATCACATCTTGCATATGGTGAAAAAGGATATGGTAAAATAATACCGCCGTTTTCAAGTTTAATATTTGAAGTTGAATTGTTAAAAGTTATAAATTAAAAATTAAGATTAAATATGAGAATTAAAAATTATTTTAGCGTAATTGCCTTATTATTAGTGGTTTCAATATTTAATAATGCATGTAAAAAAGAAGATCCTGCAGAAATAGAACTGGAAAAACTAGCAGCTTATATTGCAGAAAATACTATTACAGAAGAGCCTACTTCAAGCGGAATGTATTATATTGAGACTTTGGAAGGAACAGGTGTACAAGCTGAAGCTAGTAAAACTGTTAAAGTAGATTATACAGGAAAATTAATAGATGGAACTACTTTTGATAGCTCTTTGGAAAGAGATCCAATAGAATTTACTCTTGGAGTAGGTCAGGTTATTGCCGGTTGGGATGAAGGTATTACTTATATGAAAGTAGGCGGAAAAGCAACTCTTATAATTCCTAGCGATTTAGCTTATGGAAGTAGAGAAGTTGGAACAATACCTGCATATTCAACACTTATTTTTGAAGTTGAGCTTATTGATGTTTATTAATATCAGATTTACATAAAAAAAGCCACGAATTTATAATTAAACCCGTGGCTTTTGCTTTATAACTATATCATATTCAAATCTTTAATTATTTTAATGATATCTTCATCATTATAGCCTTTTTCTTTAGCTGCTTCTTCTAAAGTTCCCCAAATTGGCTCGCCGCATCTAATGCATCTAATGTTATTTTTGCTTAAATAATCTAATGTTTGCGGATATTTTTCAGTAATTTCCTCAATTGTTGTATCTTTTGTTATCATAAAAAAAATTGATGTTAGATTAAAAAAATTAAGTACAAAGTTATCTCTCTTTTTTTTATTTACTAATCTATTAAATTGAATTTTTATATTTTTTTAATTCTATTTTTGAAAATGCAGTTCTTCTTTTAATCTGTTAATTTTAGAAATAATTTGTTCTTTGTAAACATCTTCATGCCAACTAACGTCTTTGATATAGCTCCAATATCTTTCGTAATATTTTAGGGCATTTTTAATATCTTTTATATCATTTTCATAAATATTGGCAACTTTCAGCAAATATTCGTTTGAATTAAATGATTTTGGAATTACTTTTTGCCTTTTATGAATGTATTCAATTTGTTTGTAGAAAAGTTTTTGTTTTGAATAATTCTCAGAAATTCCATTATAAATTGCAGAAAGAAGTATAGGATCAGGATGTAAAATTTCTAGGGCTTTATTATAAAACAAAAGACTTTTTTCATAATCTTTCAATTCAGTTTTAATATCTCCAAGATACATACATAGCTGATAATCAATAGTATCCTTTATAATTAAAGATTCTAATAAGTCGTTTGCTTCTTGATATTGTTTGGTTACGTAAAGACTTTTTGCAAGATTTTTTCTGATTTGATAATTATCGTATCCTAATTCAATAGCTTTTTTAAAATCAGGAATTGTTCTGTAATGATGATTTTTTTTGAAATTTACATTAGCTCTTTTTTCGTATAGTTTTCCATTTGTAGGATAATTTTCTATTGCCAGATTTATTATAACATTTGCAGTATCATATTTTTTTTGATTTGTGTATATATCTGATAACCAATAAATTGTTTTTAGATTTGTGCTGTTTATTTTATATGATTTTTCGAAAAGATGAACCGCTTCTAGTAAACTATCTTCTTTTAGTTTGCATATTGCCATATACCTAACAAATTCGCTATTTAAGCTATCTAATTTGTGCAATTTTTCAAAATTTGAATAAGCATTACTATATTGTTTTAATTCTAATTGAATTTGTGATAAATTTATAAGCGCAGTGAAATTATTGCTGTCTTGTTTTAAAATATTATCATACTCAAATATTGCAGCTGTTTCATTATCAATTTTGCCGTAAATATTTGCTAATTCAAGTTGTATTGATATATTTTTTGAGTCGATTGATATTGCTTTTTTCAGAGCAATAATTGCTTCATTATATTTATATGATTTTTGATATATTTTGGCTAATAAAATCCAGGAATTTAAATCTTTAGGATTGGATATAGAATTTTTTTCTGCCAGTTCAGTAGCTTTTAAAATATTACCATTTGAAATAGCTTCATTAATTTCATCAGTTGTTGTTTGTGAAAATGTGTTGAGGCTGAAAAATAAGATAATTATAAAATTAAAAATAAAAAGTTTCATAATATTTTAGAATTTAAATAATTGTAATTGCCTTATAATAAATATGTTAAGGCTTTTTTTTTGATTTGAATATTATTTTATAAAAAAAGCACAATAGAAATAAATATTTAATTCGATTGTGCCTTTTTATGTGTGTAATTTAGATATTATTTTAAAGAAAAATTTATTGGAATAATATACCAAACATTTACTTTTTCGCCTTTTTGTTCACCAGGCTTCCAGTTTGGTAGATTTTTAACAACGAAAATAGCTTCTTCATCTAACAAGTTATGAACACCTCTTGCTAAAGTAACATTTGAAACTTTTCCATTACTCGTAACTACAAATCTCACAAAAACTCTTCCTTCTATACCCAATTCTCTTGCAGCATCCGGGTATTTAACTCTTCTTGATATATAATTTCTTAGTCCTAATTCGCCTCCCGGAAATTCCGGCATTTTTTCAACATAAAAACAAGTTGTGTCGTTTTCTATATCAATTTGTTCAAAATGAATTGGTAGAGTTAGCCAAGTATTTATTTTTTCTCCATTTAATTCAGCTGCTTTCCATTTAGGCATTGTTTTAATAAGCCTAAATGGTTCCTTGTCTATTAAAGGGTGTAAGCTTTTTTCAATTATTACACTATCAACTTTGCCTGTTTTTGAAATATTAAATTTCACATCAACATTCCCTTTAATTCCTGATTTTTGCAATTTAGATGGATATATTGTGTAGTTTGATATATATTTATATAATCCCATTATACCAGATGGAAATTCAGGATCTTTTCTAATTTTAACATTACTTTTAGAATTTTGTATTTGATTATTTAGTGCTTTTGTTTCATCTTTTTCACTAGCCTTAATAAAAAATCCAATTGGTATTGATGACCAAACATCAACTTTTTCACCATTTTGTTCTCCAGGAATCCATTCTGGCAAATCCAAAACAACTCTTTTTGCTTCTCTTTCAAATAATATGTGTACATCTTCACTATTCATTACACAAACGCTATCAATTCCGCCTTTTCTATTAACAATAAACTTTACTGAAACTAATGCTGAAAGTCCTAATTCTTCTGCATCATATGGATATCTTAGTTCTGAAACTATATGATTTTTTAGTTCTGTAACTCCACCCTTAAATTGCGGCATTTTGTCGCATAAAAAATAGATTCCATTTTCATCTTTTTTTGCATTGTTACTTAGGGCAATATTATTAACTGAGGTTGTATCATTTTCAACTTCTTGAATAACAAAGTTAATAGGGAAAGTATACCAAACATTCACTTTTTCCCCATCTTTTTCTCCAGCTATCCAGTTTGGCAGTAATTTAATTACACGAATTGCTTCTTTGTCAATCTCAGGATGAACACTTCTTATTATTGATACATTAAAACAGCACCATTTTTTGCAATTAAAAATCTCACATATACTTTTCCTGACACATTTTTAATTCTTGCTTCATCAGGATATAAAATGTTTGATGCTAAAAATTTCCTTAATTCCGTCAATCCTCCAGGAAATTCTGGCATTTTTTCCACAAAATTAAAAGTATCATCAATAAAAATATTTGAACTTTCTAATTCACTATAAAGTATGTCTGATTTCTCACTAATGAAATTTGCTTTTTCAAAAAAAGATTCTTTTTTATTTGTATTTGTTTCAAATTGAGACTTTTGATCTGATTTAAAAGCAACAAAACTACCAAAAATATTATTGTTGGAATTATGATTACACCTTTATTCTTTAAATATTTAGAAAATTTCATTATAATCTTCATATATTTTCTTTTAATTATTCAAGTAATAGTTGATAATAAATATTGTATCTTTTAAATTTCACATTAATTTATTAAGAATACAAACCACAAAGGTTTTAAAAGCCTTTGTGGTCAAAATTAAAAGAAATATTATTGTGCAGCAAATTTTGATTATTTTAAAGCAAAATTAATTGGAACAATAAACCAAACATTAACTTTTTCGCCTTTTTGTTCGCCAGGCTTCCAGCCTTTTAATAATTTCACAACTCTAATAGCTTCTTCGTCAAGTAGTTGATCTACACTTCTAGCTACATGAACATTATCAACACTTCCATCCTTTGTAACAGCAAACCTTATAAAAACTTTTCCTGCAATACCATTATCTCTTGCACTTTCAGGATATTTAATGTTTGTTGCAATAAATTTTCTTAGTCCAAATTCGCCTCCCGGAAATTCGGGCATTTTTTCAACAATAAAAAATGTATCATCAATAAGGCTTAAATTTTCGCTTAAATCTATATCTTGATTTACAGATAAAGGATTTACATTTTTTATAATTGTACTATTGTTTTCATTTGAAAATGAGACAAATACGATCATCAGTAAAATTGCCGGAAGTGTAATCAAAACTCGATATTTCATATATTTATTTGATTTTATTTTTTTCATCATATTAAGTCTTTTAAATGTTAGTGAACTGTTAAAACTATTAGCAATACTGAAATTTACACCAAAACTCTGTTCAAATAATATTTTTTGATATTCTATTACTGATAAAGAATTGTTAATTACTTCAGCATCAGCAATGTACTCGTGGTTTTCTTTTATTGATTTTTTATATAACCACGCAAAAGGATTAAACCAAAGAACAATTGTAACTATCTCTGCTAAAATAATATCAACAGAATGTTTTTGAACGATATGAACGAACTCATGCTTTATTATAGCGCTATAACTTTCAGAATTTCTATTTTTTTTGTTTACAAAAGCATAATTAAAAAAAGAAAAGTTTGCATTGTTTTTATTAGTTAAAATTAAATTAAATCCATTTTGTTTTTCTTTTTCTGAATGAAGAAATAGATTTATTAAAGAAAATAATTGAAATAAGAACTTAAAAGTTAATAAAACAGCTATAGAATAATAAAAAATTGGAAAAAACCCAAACCAATCTATAGCATTTTGGCTTGTATTTAAAATTTTATTTGAACTTATATCAATACTATCCAAAGTGATAAATATCTCTGTTTGAGCACTTTCGTGAAGTTGAAAGTTTAAAAAAGGTATAATCAAGCTTAAAATTAAACCACTTAAAAGATAAATCCTATTTAATTTAAAATAAGAACTTTTTCTTAAAAACAGCCAAAAACCTATGTAAAATACAAAAAGTATCAGACTTGATTTAATTATAAATAAATTTAAGTTGTTCATTTTTTTTCTTTTTTAAGATCAATCTCAGATTGCATCATTTTCATTATCTTTTCCATTTCTTCAATACTCATTTCATTTTCGTTTGAAAAAAAAGATACCAGTTGTTGAAAAGAATTACTAAAATATTTTTTTAGAAAACCACTGAAAAAACTCTTAGTATATTCCTTTTTGCTTATTAAAGGAAAATATTCATGAGTTTTACCATAAGCTTTATGGCCAATAAAACCTTTGGTTTCTAAAATTCTGATAATCGTAGAAACCGTATTATAAGCAGGTTTCGGAGCATCAAAATATTCAATAACATCTTTTACAAATCCTTTTTCAATTTTCCAAACAATTTGCATTACTTTTTCTTCAGCTTTTGTTAATTCGTTCATGCAACAAATGTATAACTAAATATTTAGTTATACAACTAAATTGCTAGTAGTTGTTCTAAAAAAGTAAAAACATATTTAAATAATATTCTAAAGTGCAGATATTTAGCTTGTTAAATTGTGAAAAAAAATATTGATTTTAATTGATTAATAAATGACAAATGTGAAATTAGTTTGTTTAAATGATAATAATCGTTTTTCAAATAGAAAAAATAAGCTAATTTTGTCATTAAATAATAAAAATTAAAACTATGACTAAATCTATGAATTTAATAGAAAAAATATTAGCAAATCACTCAAAATATGATACAGTAAAATCAGGAGATATTGTTGATATAGAAATAGATGCTCGTGTTGCTCGTGATTTTGGTGGACCTAATGTTGTAAATAATTTAGAAGAAAATAATTTATCTATTGATGATGTAACAAAAACATTTTTTACATTCGATACAAATCCTACAGGTTCTGATCAAAAATATGCTGTAAATCAACATAAATGTCGTGTTTTTGCACGCGAAAGAGGTTTTAAGGTTTTTGATATTGACAAAGGAATAGGAACTCATATGTTAATTGAGCAAGGACTTACTTATCCAGGTTCTACTGCTGTAACAACAGATTCTCATGCGAATATACTTGGTGCAGTTGGTGCTTTTGGACAAGGAATGGGCGATAAAGACATAGCAGTTGCATTTAATAAAGGGAAAGTATGGTTTAAAGTTCCAAAATCAGTAAAAATTAATTTAAATGGTAAAAGACCTGATAAAATTTTTGCTAAAGATATTGTCCTTAATTTGTTAAATAAATTTGGGGCAAATCAATTACTTGGATATTCAATTGAAATTTATGGCGAAGAAGTTGAAAAATTTACATTAGACGAAAGAATAACTATAGCTTCTATGGCAACTGAAATGGGCGCAATAATAATTTTGTTTACACCAAATCAGCAAATAGTAGATTATTGTAGCGCTGCATCCGGTAAAAAAATCGAAATTGTTAAAGCAGATGAAAGTGCTGATTATGAGCAAGTTTTCGATTTAGATTTGAGCTCATTTAAACCAATGATTTCTCTTCCCGGTAAACCGCATGATACAATTAATATTATTGATGCTAAAAAAACAAAGATTGATTCTGCATTTATTGGAAGCTGTACTAACGGCCGAATTGAAGATATGCGTGAAGTTGCTGAAGTTTTAAAAGGAAAAAGAGTTGCGCCGGGCGTTGTTTTAAAAATTGTTCCTACAACAGATAAAGTTTGGCGACAGTGTTTAGATGAAGGACTTATCACAATTTTTAAAGATTCAGGGGCACTTGTTTCTAATGCCGGATGCGCCGGATGTGCAGCCGGACAAGTTGGACAAAACGGACCAGGCGAAATTACAATCAGTACAGGAAATAGAAACTTTCCCGGTAAACAAGGTAAAGGTTCTGTATATCTTGCCTCGCCTGCAACTGTTGCTGCATCTGCTATTGCAGGATGTATTACAACTTTTGACGATATTCCTGAGGAACCTGCAATTTTTGAATCTACATATGTAGAAAAAATTATTGAAAGAGATATTGAAAAAAATAAAAAATCTGAAAAACCGGAAATAATTGAAGGTAGAGTTTGGTATATTCCAGAAGATAATATTGATACAGATATGATTTTTCATAACAGATATCTTGCAATTACTGATATTAACGAAATGGGACAATACACTTTCGATAATTTGAAAGGATACGAAGATTTTTCTAAAAAAGCCAAACAAGGCGATATTGTTGTTGTTAATAAAAATTTTGGAAGCGGCAGTTCAAGACAACAAGCTGTTGATTGCTTTAAAGCTCTTGGCGTTCAGGCTATTATTGCCGAATCTTTTGGCGCAATTTACGAAAGAAACGCAATTAATGCTGCTTTTCCTATTGTTACAGCTTCAAATATTGATAAATTAGAATTAAAAGATGGGAATCAAGTAAAAGTAAATTTCAGAACTGGCGAAATAAATAATTTATCACAAAATAAAATTATTAAAGCCGAACCATTTTCAGATGTTCAACTCGAAATTTATAAAAACGACGGCCTTTTTTAAATTTTAAGCACTAATGCACTAATAAATTATTGTATTTTAATAAAACAAAATTTACAATGTGAAAATTACTGCATTAGTGGTAAAAATAATTAATTAATAATTTAAGAATTTAATTTCTAAATTAAAAATGATGAAAGAAATAGAATTACTTCAAAATCAGATAACTAAACTCGAAGACAAATCTTTTGATTTAGATGCTTGGAAAATAAATACAATAAATTTATTTGACAGAATTTTTGGAAACAGTTCTTCAAAAATCAATCAAATTAATGAATTAAAATACGATTTTAGCAGTTGGGCGCTTCGTGATACATCCGGAACTCAAGATACGATAAAGAAAAAAGCTAAAGTAATTGTTGAAGCTGCTATTTTTGAAATCGAAAATTTTGGTTTAGAAAAGAAATCTGCAAAAAATGATGAATTATCTGGTAAAATCTTGGAAATACTAAGTGATGAATTAAAAGGCTCTCAATTTAAAGCTTTAAAAGATATTATTGAATCTGTTAAGAATGAAGAAACAAAATCAAAAAAATTAAAAGATTTGTTAGAAGAACTTCAAGTTGACACAAAAGAAATAATTTTATCTAATATTATTGGATTGTTGTAATTTGCTTATTGGCAAATTTGTTATTTATACAATAAACAAATTGCTAATACACTAATTACCAATTACTAATACTCTAATTACTAAAAAATGAGCGGAAAAACTTTTGTAGAAAAAATATTTAATGCAGAGAAAGGGAGTACAGTTTTCAGTAAACCTGATATTGTACTAACACATGATAATACAGCAAGTATAAAAAAGACTTTTGAAAATATGGGCGGACAAAAAGTTGCCGACCCAAATCAATTACTTGTTGTTTTAGACCATAATGCACCACCAACTTCGGCTAAATTAGCATCTCAATATCAAGAAATTAGAGATATTGTAAATAAAGAAGGCATCAAAAAGTTTTACGATGCAGGAAAAGGAATTTGTCATCAAATAATGTCGTATCATGCAATGCCGGGAATGATAATAGTTGGAAGCGATAGTCATACTTGTACGGCAGGAGCTTTTAATTCAATGGCAGCCGGAATAGATAGAACAGAAGCCGCAGGAATTTGGAAAAGAGGCGAAACTTGGTTTCTAGTTCCTCAATCTATGAAAATAACACTGACAGGAAAGCTAAATAAAGGCGTTTATGCCAAAGATTTATCTTTATGGATAATAGGAATGATTGGTTCTGCCGGAGCAAACTACATGTCTATTGAATATCATGGCGAGGGTGTTAAAACTTTAGGCATTTCTGAAAGAATGACTATAGCAAATTTAGCTTCCGAAATGGGAGCTAAAAATGCAGTTTTTCCTCCAGACGAAATACTAGCAGGATTTTATGGTAAAGCTTCTTTATCAGGTATTTGGGCTGATGATGATGCAAAATATGAAAGAGAAATTGAAATAAACTTAAGTGATATTTTCCCATTAGTTGCAGCTCCGCATTATGTTGATAATGTTAAAGCTTTAACCCAAGTAAAAGGAACAAAAATTCATCAAGGATTTATAGGAACTTGTACAAACGGACGAATAGAAGACCTCCGCGAAGCTTGTGCAGTGCTTGAAGGCAATAAAGTTGCCGATAATTTTCAATTATTGGTTACACCTGCATCTCAAAAAATATATTTACAAGCAATTGAAGAAGGAATTATTCAAAAAATGATTGAAGCCGGCGCAAATATACTTTCTTCTTCTTGCGGACCGTGTTTAGGAACAGGACAAGGCATTCCTGCCGATGGATACAATGTTATTTCTACAGCAAACCGAAACTTTTTAGGTCGAATGGGAAATAAAAATTCTTCAATATATCTAGCATCTCCTGCAAATGTTGCATATGCTGCAATTAAAGGCGAAATTGCTGATATCAGACAAGGAAACTTTAACGAAAAATATCCATTCGAAATAAAACAAAACGCAACTTTAACAATTAACGAAAATGACAATCGTAGATTAGGCAATATCTGGAATTATTCTGATGTAAATGATTTGAATACAGATTTGATGTTTGCCGGAAATTTAACATATAACGTTTTAAGTTCTGATGCTGAGGCTATTATGCCACATTTATTTACTGATTTTGATTCTAATTTCTCAAAAAAAGTGGAAAGTGGCGATATAATAATAGCAGGCGATAATTTCGGCTGCGGAAGTTCACGAGAACACCCTTCAGTTGGATTGGCACATGCAGAAGTAAAAGCAGTTATTGTAAAATCAGTAAACAGAATATTTTACAGATCATCAGTAAACCAAGGTTTATTATTACTTGTATTGCCCGAAGTTGTTAATTCATACAAACCGGGTGATATTGTTGATATTAATTTTAAAGAAGGAATAGTGATATTAAATAATAAGGAATATAAATTTCCTGCACTTCCGGAAAAATTAATGCAAATTATAGAAAAAAGAGGATTAGTAAACTGGATGAAAGAACAGAGGTAAATTGACTGATTATTAAATTGTTTTTAGTTATTACTTGAAAAACAGCAATTTAGCAATTTAGTAATTTAACGATTATTATTTTTTTTAATATTTTTTTAAAAAGATATTTGACATTTTCATTATTTTGTTATCTTTGCACACCGAAAACAAAAAGGATCCATAGCTCAGCTGGATAGAGCAACAGCCTTCTAAGCTGTAGGTCGAAGGTTCGAATCCTTCTGGATTCACATGAATAATTCGAATGCGCTGTAAATACTTGATTTACAGCGCATTTTTCTTTTTTAGGGGACAGTTTTATTTTATTTTCAATATCTTACTTCCTTTTTATTACTGGCAGAATTATTCATTATTCAAACATAATTAAAATTGATGGTGATAGTTTTAGGACTAAAAATTATATTAATTCTAATTAGTTTTTTTATTTTTTCCTTGATACTTCTAGTGAATAAAAGTGCTCTTTGTTTTGAATATTAACAATTTTGAAAAATTCTACAACAATTAATAAATCGTCTGCTTGAGTTGCCATTCTATTTGCATTTTCAGAAAGGACACTCTTCGAAATTGTATTTTGTTGTATTACTTCTGTTAACCCAAATTATGAGAATAATTCGGGTTAATTATTGAACATCAACATTTTAATTTAATCACTAATGGATATTCTTTCATCACTCACAGAAAGAATCCTGTCAAAAGAATCTTAAATTATTACCTATATCTATAATTAAATATATAAAAATTCGTTTTTTTGTTTTAAATATATTTATTAATTAAAATTTTAAATCATGAAAACTACAATTTCAAAATTAATGTATGTGTCTTTTTTAATCCTTATCACTAGCTTATTTTCTTGTAAAGGCGATATAGGTTCTGTAGGACCAGCCGGAACCGACGGAACCGACGGAACTAACGGAAC